>JBIQMB010000007.1:0-20246 GCA_044463745.1 Chitinophagaceae bacterium
TGACGCAACGCTAATGACAATAAATAAAATCTACCTCATCCACGCTGTCCTGTCTTATCAGACGAGAACAGGTGGATGAGCAGACAAGAACAGGTGGCCTCTTACTTCAATCTCCAACTCATCTCTCCGCCCTTTTCGTCCTTCATCTCAATACCAAACTTTTGCAATTCGTCTCTGATTTTGTCAGAGGTATAAAAATCTTTTTTAGCCCTGGAATCCTTTCGGATCGAGACCAGCAGTTCCATCACGCCTTTCAATTGCGGTGATACTTCCCATTCATTTTTCAGACCAAGAATCTCTTCCAGATAAACATGAAAATATTCCTTCAGCTTTTGGAAAGTAGCATTTGACAGAGCTTCATGGCTGATAATCTTATCCTTGATACTGTTGATTACAGGCACGATTTCAAAAAAACCCGCCAGAACTTTAGCCGTATTAAAATCATCGTTGAGGTACGAACTCATTTCGTCTAACTGATGATTTATTTTTTCATCCAGCTCTTTATCGGCCGGTGATTCTCCTGATTCAAAATCAAAAGAAGCCAGCGTATCGTATGCATCGAACAATCTTCGCAATCCTTTTTCAGCCGCCTCCAATGCCGCGCTGCTAAAATCAAGTACGCTCCTATAATGCGTCTGGAGTATGAAAAACCGAACCGTCATGGGCGAAAACGCCTGCGTCAGCAACGGATGATCGCCCGAAAAAAGCTCCGTAAGGGTAATCACATTATTATAACTTTTCCCCATCTTTTTGCCATTGATGGTGATCATGTTATTGTGCATCCAGTATTTCACGGGCGGTTCGCCATTGCAGATGGTGCTTTGTGCTATCTCACTTTCATGATGCGGAAACAAAAGATCCATTCCACCGCCATGTATATCAAAATAACTCCCCAGATATTTGGTAGCCATAGCCGAGCACTCGATATGCCAGCCCGGAAATCCGTAACCCCACGGGCTTGCCCACCGCATGATGTGTTTGGGAGGCGCTGCCTTCCAAAGTGCAAAATCGGCTTTGTTTCGTTTCTCTTCCTGCGATTCAAGCGTACGCGTTGTTTCAAGCAAATCTTCTACCACCCTGCCACTGAGTTTGCCATAATCATGGCCTTTAGCGTACTTCGCCACATCAAAATACACCGAGCCATTTACTTCATAAGCATACCCTTTATCTATCAGGTCTTTAATCATTTCTATTTGCTCTACAATATGCCCTGTAGCCGTTGGCTCAATACTCGGTTCCAGCGTGTTGAACTGCCTGAACGCCCAGTGAAAAAGATTGGTGTATTTCTGTACCAGCTCCATCGGTTCCAGTCGCTCCAGTTGAGCTCTCTTGCTTATCTTATCTTCCGCTTCCCGGCCTTCTTCTTCAAAATGTCCGGCATCGGTTATATTGCGCACATACCTCACTTTATAACCCAGGTGCATCAGGTAGCGGTAAACCACATCAAAGGTGATGTACGGACGTGCATGTCCTAAATGACTTTCACCGCTAACCGTGGGTCCGCACACATACATGCCTACATAAGGCGGGTTGATCGGTTCAAAAACTTCCTTCTTTCTGTGGAGTGAATTATATATTTCCAATGCCATGATACTGCGTTTCAATTTCGGGTCAAAGATATTTCTAATAATTGTTTCCTCAGGTGCTTAATTGCCGGGCAGACCTGAAACAAAATAGGCTTTTATTTTTACTGACAAATTTTTGAGAAATCTATCCTCCATGGAATTTTATTTAATAATTCTTCCAGGCATAATCCAGAACAAATAAGATGCCTGCGGGTTTTTGGCAAAATTGCCATGACGCGTAGTTGAAAAATCCAAGGAATGCTTACAGCGTTTATTGTTCGTGATTAAATGTGATATCCTGACAGAATATTTTTTTCTCAATACTTTATCAACCTTCCAATCACCTCATCCATCCTGCTTTCTGCCAGAAAATGTTTCTCCAATTCACGATTAAACGGTATCGGTGTATCCAATGAAGCGCAGCGCATGACAGGAGCATCCAGATACTCGAAACAATGCTGAGCAATCCAGGCGGCAATCTCGCCACCAAATCCGCCCGTCATATTATCTTCATGAAGTACGAGAACCTTACCCGTGTTTGCGACGGTTTCTTTAATGGCTTTATAATCCAACGGTACCAGGGTGCGCAGATCCAGGATATCCATTGATATTTCGGGATGTTTTTGGGCGTAATTCTTTGCCCACTCAACCCCCATCCCGTATGTAATAACACTGATGTCGGTTCCCTCTGAAACCTTCCTGGCCTCTCCGATTTCCGTTTCATAATAACCCGAAGGAACAGGTCCGGATATGCTTCGGTACAAATGCTTGTGCTCAAAAAACATCACCGGATTGGGATCATTGATGGCCGCAATAATTAATCCTTTGGCATCTTCCGGACTTGAGGGGTACACCACCTTCAAACCGGGCACATGGGTAAACCAGGCTTCATTGCTCTGGCTGTGAAACGGCCCTGCGCCTACACCGGCACCTGTCGGCATCCTCACTACCACATCTGCATTCTGTCCCCAGCGGTAATGAATTTTAGCCAGGTTATTTACAATCTGATTAAACCCTACAGATACAAAATCTGCAAACTGCATTTCCACCATACTCTTATACCCTTCGAGCGAAAGTCCTAATGCTGCTCCTACTATGGCACTTTCGCACAGGGGCGTATTGCGTACTCTTTCTTTACCAAACTTATCTACGAAACCTTCCGTAATTTTAAAAACACCGCCGTACTCCGCTATGTCCTGACCCATTAATACCAGGTTATCGTGCTGCTCCATGCTTTGATAAAGCCCTTCTTTAATGGCATCCACAAAGCGCAGTTCGCCCGTGCGGTCATTTTCAATTTTTTTTATATCAACCGGCACCGATGGAGCATACACATCGCTTAACTCGCGGTTTTCCAGCCCTCCCGAAAATGAGTATGTGGTGGCCTGATGCTCTAACGCACTCTCCTTTATTTCGCTTTCTATATATTCTTTTATTTCTGTTTTGATATCATTTAGCTGTTCAACAGAAAAAACATTTTCGGTAGTGAGGAAGTATTCAAAATTGCGGATTGGATCTTTCTGCATCCATTTTTCAAACAGCTCCGGCGGCACATATTTTACCCCACTGGCTTCTTCATGCCCCCGCATTCTAAAGGTCATACACTCTACCAGATAAGGCCTTTGCTCGCGAATGCAATACTCTCGAACACCTTTGATGGTATCCAACACAGTTAGAATATTGTTGCCATCTATTCGTATGCCTTCCATTCCATATCCCCTGGCTTTATCAACCAGCGCCTCGCATCTAAACTGTTCATTAACCGGTGTACTCAATCCATAACCATTGTTTTCAATAATAAAGATCACCGGCAGATTCCAAACCGAGGCCACATTCAAGGCTTCGTGAAATTCTCCTTCGCTCGTTCCGCCTTCTCCGGTAAAAGCCAGTGACGCTTTGGGTTCATTTTTTAGCTGATAAGCCAGCGCGGCTCCATTGGCTACCGAAAGCTGAGGGCCAAGGTGAGATATCATACCACAAATATGATATTGCTTCACGCCAAAATGAAAACTCCTTTCCCTTCCTTTCGAAAACCCGTCGAGATGGCCTTGCCATTGATCAATCAAATCGCGGAACGGAATTTTGCGTGTAGTGAAAACACCTAAATTCCTGTGGAGCGGCATAATCCATTCATCCGGTTGCATAGCAAGTGTGGCACCCACGGAAATCGCTTCCTGACCGATTCCGCTAAACCACTTGGATACTTTTCCCTGACGTAAAAGAACCAACATTTTTTCTTCGATCATCCTGGGTAGCAGGATTGACCGGTAAATGTTTCTCAGGTCTTCGTCTGACCATTTTTTTCTGTCGTAATGCATGTGTGCAAATTTCACGAATTCAAGGCTAATTAAAAAAGAATATCATTCTGAATGGAGAACCAAAAGTTTCACAGCATTTATCTGCGTTTGCGATCTGCGATTGCCGTAGTAAAAAAAGAAAGCATCACACTAAATATCAGTGCCCACCAAAAGTTTTGAATGTATATTCCGGAGGTGATTTTTCCGGCCAGCATAACCATCAAAACATTTAATACGATTAGGAATAATCCAAGCGTGATAATGGTAAAAGGCAGGGTCAGAATAACCAACAACGGTTTAATAAATATATTGACAATACCCAGAACCAGTACAAAAACCAGTGCGGCTCCGTAATCCTTTATTTCGATGTGCGGCTGCAAAAGCAAAGAAATAATATACGCAACCAAGGCGGTGAGTAAAAATCTGACTAATAAATTCATATATTCGGGTTTGAGCCGGAAAGATCGGAATTTAAGATTTCAAATCAGGCCTTTTATGAAAAAATTACTGCCCGGAACTTGTGTTTTAACTGAGAATAAAAAAATATTTTTCCATCGACATGCAATGCGCAGTGCTTAACTTCATCACTCATTTAATAAAGCTGACCCAACAAAACTGATTGACTCATGAAATTAATATCCGCCTTCGAAAGACAAAGAGAGATCTATCTCAGGGGATTTGCCGGAAAAGTTTCTGACATTCCTTTCCATGCCGATATATTGAGAAGGGAGGCTGAAAAGAAGATGTCGCGAACGGCATGGGCTTATGTCGATGGTGGAGCTTCGGATGAAAAAACGATGAGCCGTAACAGAAAAGCCTTTGATGAGTTGGCGATCATTCTGAGGATGATGCGCGACAATTCGCAGGCTGATTATTCATCCGATTTGTTTGGCACCCGACTGCATTTTCCATTGCTGATTGCACCTATCGGAGCACTGGATATGATACACAGAGAGGCTGACCTCATGATTTCGCGTGCATGTAAAAATACAGGGACGCCCTTTATCTTTTCCAATCAGGCCGGTCAATCCATGGAGCGCTGCGCTTCGGAAATGGACAGTGCCGACCGCTGGTTTCAGTTATACTGGAGCAAGTCAGACGATCTTGTACTTTCTTTTGTAAAACGTGCCGAAGACTGCGGATGTAAAGCCATTGTGCTTACAACGGATACCACCATGCTTGGCTGGCGTGCGCGCGACCTTTCTTTAGGTTATCTTCCATTTCTGCACGGGTTGGGTATAGCCCAATACACATCCGATCCGGTCTTCAGAGAATATTTGAAAACGGGCTGGCAGGCTGACGAAGAATCTCCGGCTGGTAGGCCGCCGCTCTCACTCATCACGCTTTATCATGCGCTGCGTTTGCTGTTCAGATATAAAGGAGACCTGAAAACAGGAATGGCATCAGCAAAACTTTTTACCCGCATTTATACCAATCCATCACTGAACTGGGAAAAAGTGAGTTGGCTGAAAACACAAACCCAACTCCCCATAATAATCAAAGGCATTCTTCATCCTGATGATGCGCTGAAAGCAAAAGAAGCCGGCGCTGATGGTATCATTGTATCAAACCATGGAGGCAGACAGGTAGATGGTGCACTCGCTTCCATAGAAGCTTTGAGAGATATAAGAAAGGTGTTGCCCAAACCTTATAAAGTGTTATTGGATAGCGGCATTCAGTCGGGCAGCGATGTTTTTAAAGCCATTGCACTGGGAGCTGATGCTGTATTGCTGGGCCGCCCTTATGTATATGGATTGGCTATTGCCAAACAGAGGGGTGTGGAAGAAGTGATTCGTAATTTTCAGAATGATTTTGAACTTACCGCGCGTCTTTCGGGGTGTCGTAGTTTAGAGGAAATCAATCGCGATAGTCTTTATCTCAATCTTTCGATCAGCCTATGAAACAAAGAGTGATTAATCCTGCTCGTTTCACTTATTCAGCATGCCTTTCACCTTCTCAATAAACGCACCCATTTCATATACTTCACCATTCACCACCACCCACTTTTTATTCTCTTTTTGAAGAATGAATGTTGGATTCCGGCCGATTTGAAAATCGATGGCGAAGAGATCCGCACCACCTGTGGGCTTATCGGTTATCACAAGAGGCATATCATCCGGTACGCCTGAAAGCCTTGCCAGATGAAATCCGAGATATCCTGATTCTATAAGCGAGGCGATATTCATTTTCTTAAAATCGGCGAAAGACTTTATTCTTTTTTCATACCATTTGGGTTTAATGATCTGCATACCCGCCGCATCAAATTCCTCAAATCCATCGTATATGCTCAGATCGCCTACATCCGAAATCCGGGAGTTATAAACCACCCGGCCCCTAACCAGGTCATCGGAATATAAATAACCGATATCCATCCTGATCATCTGATCTTTTACCGGAACAGAAAGGTTGGTGATTTTTAGCGACATCATATTTCGCTGGTTCACCGGAATAGTTTCGTAATCGTGAATTGTCTTTTTTTCATATGAACCATCCATCACAGACGCCAGTGATTTGATAAACAAAACGAAATTCAACTTGCGCAGGTATTGCTTTTCGGGATCACCGTGGTAACCGCCTGACTCGATGAGAATAGCCGAGGTACCCCATTTCTGGGTATTGTCGCCAAAAGCTCTTGGCTCAAAGGTATCATCATAGGTTGCCACCCTGTTTGGAATAATTTCCTGTAGGCTGTCGTTCAGCACACTGATTATCTGCATGGCACGCAAGCGTACTCCGTTTACATTTTTTTCAAAATCAAATGCAGGTGCCAGAAATGTGATGGCCGATTGTTTTCCATCCTTTCCCGCACGATAATAAATACTCTGATCATGCAGATTAAACCCGATTAAGGGTTCGATGGAATCTCGCACGTTTTTTAATATCCGCGCTTCGGGGCTGCTCAGATAGATGGCATCCCGGTTTAGGTCGATGTGTGCTGCATTTCTGCGCTGAAACTTTTCCACTCCATCCGGATTGAGCATGGGTATAAAGTAGAGGGTAAAATATTTGGCCAACTGATCTCTGAAAGCCGTATGGGCGCCGTCCGATGCATTCAGCCACCTGAAGAAATCCATCAAAGCCATGGTAGCGGTTGATTCATCTCCATGCATTTGCGACCAGAATAAAACAGGTACCGGCCCCTGTCCAAAGGTGGCCAGATAAATAGGCCGACCTTCAATACTGGAACCCAATTGTTTGAAATGCAAATGTGAAGAGGATTCATAGGATTTAAAAACAGGTAGTAGCTGGCTGATCGTAAATCGGCGCGAATCAATGGCTGGTTCACGAAAATTTTCGTAGGAATCCATCAACTCTTTTACAGAAGGTGCTCCGACCTGAGCTGAAGAGGTAAAAGCGATCAGGACACATCCAAAGAAGGCAAGTATTTTTTTCATTTTTGTATCATTAAAAAGCGATGTTAGCGTGCCCCCGGCGGACAATACATTCTTAGATAATTGGTGTATAATGTTTGTAAATGTTTGAAGGTTCCCTCACCTTCCGAAATTCCATGCGAGCGGTTCGGGTAAGGCATAAACTGGAATTGCTTGTTGTGTTTTATTAACTCATTAAGCATCTTTTCAGCATTGTCATAATGCACATTATCATCGCCCGTGCCATGAATGAAGAGCAGGTTGCCCTGTAAGTTTTTTGCATAATGAATGGGAGAACCGAGAACATAATCTTCCATATTTTCCTGTGGCAGACCCATGTAACGCTCTTCATAAATATTGTCATAATACAGCAGGTTGGTTACAGCCGCAATCGAAATTCCTGTTTTATAAATTTCGGGAAATTGAAACATGAGATTCATGGTAGATGATCCGCCACCGCTCCAACCCCAGACTGCCACGCGCTCTTTATCAAACCATGGCTTTTCCAAAATTTTCTTCGCTGCCATTGCCTGATCACGAATATTGATCCGCCCCAATTGCCTGTAGATAGATTTACGCCATTCAGCTCCGCGAAGTGAAGGTGTTCCGCGGTTGTCAACCGAAATTTGAAAGTAACCTTCCATGCTCATATCTCCGTTAAACAGGAAATTATTCTGGCCACCAAACCGGTCTTCAACCGTACTGGAGGCGGGCTCCCCATACACATAAAATACAACGGGATATTTTTTTGTGCTGTCAAAATTAACCGGCTTCACCATCCACGCATCCACCGATATTCCATCCTCTGTCGTCACCTTAAAAAATTCTACATTGCTGTTTTCATTTACGCGCATTGTTTTTTCAATGCTTTTGGCAGCATCCAACGGTTTATGCGCCGGCAATGTGACCCACTCACTTGCAGGAAAAATTTTGTGGCTCGAAAAGGTATGAACCGCATATTTGGCAAAAGGAGAAATATTATAGTCGTGCGAACCTTGCTGGCTTGCCGGTGAAAGCCGCTCAGCCTTTCCTTTGCCATCCAATCGTGTACGGTAGAGGTATAACTGTATGGGGCTTTCGGGACTTGCCATAAAATAGACATAGCCATTCTTTTCATCAATCTGCTTTATGCTTTTAATATCATAATCGCCCTTGGTTATCAACGTTTCTTTTCCATCGCGGGTAATCCGGAAAATATGGCGCCATCCATCCTTTTCACTCACCCATAAAAAATCTTTGCCGGTCTCAAACCAATCCCATCCTTTGGGGTCATCATCATTCCATCTCGATTTAATATCGATGAAAGCTTTATCTGTTTCTGTGTAAAAGTTTCTTGCTTCACCGGTGGCAACATTACAGAAATACAATTTGCTTTCATTCTGTTTTCTGTTTAGCTGCTGAAGCACTACTTCTGTACTGTTGGCCGCCCATTCCATGCGCGGTATGTAGTGTTGTTGCGGATCGCCGGGCACATCCATCCAGCGTGTTGCTTTGTTATCTACAGTGATGATTCCGATCCTGACAGGAGAAGGGGGTTCACCAACTTTGGGATACTCTACCGGTATGATAATGGAGTAAACAGAATCGGTGGTATTAAGCATATAATAGTCGCGCACCTTGGTGGCATCTACTTCCCAAAAAGCAATTCTCTTGCTGTCCGGGCTCCATCTGAATCCGTCTCTACATCCAAACTCTTCTTCATAAACCCAATCAAATGTGCCGTTAATAAATTTACGTGTACCGGTGGTGGTGAGTTGCGTTATTTTTTGAGTGGCCAAATCTTCCATATAAATATTATGTCCGCTAACATAGGCGGCTTTTGTTCCATCGGGCGATATTTTCGCAAACATGAGCGACTGGGCCGGCAGTCCTTTTCCAAGTTGCCACAACTTTTTTTGTCCCGCATCATAAACCCAGTAATCGCCCCTTGTGTTATACCTCCATACCCTGGCTGTATTGGTAAAAACAAGGATGCGCTTATAATCGGGCGAAAAGCTGTAACCACTAACGGTTAATGGTTTCGATTGGCCTTCGGGCGTTAATTCTTCAGCAGAAATGAGGGTTGTTTTTTCTCCGGTGGCAACATCGTTTCGCACAATGTTTCCGAAGGATGAAGTGATATAAGCGTTGCCATCCGCTGTCCATTGAATGGACTGCATACGCTGCGCTAAAGCGGGTAAAAATGATAAGGGCAGCAGAACGACGAGGATAATTCGAAAAACTTTGGTAAGCATGCTGGATTTTTTTGGGATAAATATAATAATTCCCTTTCAAGATCAGAGAGGAAATTAGAGTGGAAGTTCCTAATAGCAAATCTTTGTAATATCTGGTTTTCAGTGAGCTGACAGCCGGGTATTTTCAATGTGATTCCATCACATCTTAAATTCGAATTACCTGATTAGCATCACCGAACCCCGTTTGGTTGCTAACGGAAAGCCCGGAAACTGATACTGGCACACATACGCATAGGCACCTACATTGCATGGTTCGCCCTTCAAACGTCCGTCCCATCCCCGTGAAGGATCCTCGGTGGAAAATACTACTTCACCGAACCGATTATAAATCCGAAGAAAGTATTTATCAGGTTGTCCCTTAATGACGGGCTTGAAGGTTTCATTTAATCCATCGTTATTGGGAGTAAAAGCATTGAAGAATTCAATGCTTGCCGGACAATCTGCTTTGGCCTTTATAACTGTTGTCGCAGTCCCTTTACAACCATTTTTATCTGTTACTTCCAGACTATAGGTACCCGGCTCGCTCGCCATAATTTCAGGCCGTTGGCTCCCCGTTGACCATTGATATTTTCTATAAGGTTCCTCACTTTTTAAAGTAATGACTTCACCAAAACAAATCTCTTTTTCAGCAGGCAGAAAATCAACCGGATTATCATAAACTTCCTTTATGCGGATGGTATCTGAAAATACACAGTTGTACTTATCCGTCACCTGTACCCAGTAAAGACCGGAGGAGCCGGCAATAATGGAGGGCGCGCTTTCGCCTGTATTCCATTGATACAAAACATAATTTCCAGGCGAAAGTTTAAGACCGGGCTCTACGCATATAGCTGTATCATTACCAAGTGCGGGCTTCTCTGATGCATAAATTCCGACCCTGACCGTGTCATTCGAAACGCATCCGTTAAACGCTGTGGCTGCCAGAAAATAAGTGCCTGCACTTTTCACAGTGATGGATTGCGTATGATCTCCGGTGCTCCAGACATACTGTTCAAAGTCGGGAGGTGCTGAAAGTGCTAATTCCTGATTAAAACAGAGGGTAGTATCCTGTCCGAGGTTAAGTGGCGGTGAGCTCTTAACGCTAATGAGCAGAGAATCCGAAACATGACAGCCGCGGTCGCTTATGGCGGTTACCACATACTGTGTTTGAGCTAACGGGTCTATTATAACGGAAGAATTTTGAGCTAAAACTTCAATTCCGGATGTCCATTCATAATTACTATATCCTTCGCTGGCATGTAGATGCAGCGTATCATTGTTGCATTTTTCTGCCCGGCCATATATTTTAAATGTGTCGGTAATAAAATCTATACGAATTGTGTCTGCCCACGATTTGCCGCAAGCATCCGTAACAGTTACGTTGTATTCGCCCGGCTGATTTACATTAATTGATGTTTGGTTAGAACCATCGTTCCAGGTATAGGATTGAAACCCTTCCTGCGCATACAAAACAAACTCTGAACCTGCACAAATCGCCGTGTCGCTTCCCAAATTGAGCAACTCTCTGCCTGCCATAATCGTGACAGGAAATTCCTGCAGGTTGGTTGAGCAATCATTTTCTATAGAAGCCCGAACTTTGGTATCTCCCGACCGGAGTGGATAAAGTTTCAGTGTATCCTCAGAAATCGATATCACTTTGAAAAATGTGATATCATACTTCCAAGTGGATTGAGTGGTGCAATCGTTGCCTGATAAAAAAAAGATCTGCGTTTGGTCGTCTTCGCAGTCGTTTGTAACTTTTTGCAAAATGGGTGGTACACAGGTCGTTTTCTCTCCGCAGATTAATTTCGGATAATACAAGCCATCCCATACCACCGGACTGTAGTTTATTACTTCGAAAGGGGTTATTGTGGATACATTCTTAATTCGTGACCCAACTTCTGCAATTGAAAGAGATTTGAACCCAATGGGTACCTGTTCGTTTACACACTTTACATCTGCTGACGCACCAATGTCGCCGTTGCCATCAACTTTAAAAATAAAGCCATGGGTATCATGTGGATTTCGGTTGTTTACCTGCCGCGCGCCTCCCACAATGGAAAATCCACTTCCATCCGAATGCATATTATGAACAAAATGACGATTGATACCCGCATAATTTTTTGACCAAACCGGCTGCCCTTTGCGGCTGATGCGGGTGATATTTAATTGCGGCCCCGATAGGGCATCCATCTGATCACTGATGATAAAATCTCCATCCGCTGTCATCGAAACTCCTGATGTGAACTCATCCAGAAAATAATAAGCTCTGGAAATGAACTTGAATGTCTGTTGGGTGAATTGCAGCGCCTGAATTGGCTCACCCGAGGTTGTAAGGGTAAAAAGGCCTCGCGTTATGGGCCCAAGAACCAAATTTTCTGCGTCAACTAAATGTAAAAAAGTATAAATCGTATCCTTTGATATGAACAACTTATTGATCCGCAGTGGAATATTAAGGTCAAATGATCTGCTCCAGATCACCTTACCTGTACCGGCATCTAGTTTTTGTAGTCCGGCAATTGTTTCATTGTAATTTCCGTAAATATCATGAGCTATATAGAGGCTTCCGGCATCATAAGATACGGAACGAAGCACCGGATCGTACCCAAATTCAAGTTCTTTATTCCAAACAACCTGAAGCTTATCATCAAATTTGATAGCGTATGAATGCAAAGGCGGAAAGCCGTAGTTGCCATTTGCAATAATAACAAATCCTCCATCCTCCGTGTCTGCAATGTCAGTGATCATGGGCTGGTTACCGAAAGACAACTTCTTTGATGCAAGAACCGATCCGTTTTGATCAAACTCAATCATCTCTATAAATTCGTATGATGTAAAAAGATAGTGATAGAATTTGTTTGCAAAAGCGATGTAGTTTCCGTTATTCAGGCGAATAATTTTATGAAAAATTGTGACGTGTTTTGGCTCACTAAACAACTTCGCCCACTCAATATTTCCGTTTTCTTTTACCTTTATTATTAATCCTGATTCATTGCTGCTTCCCACAGCTATCTTACCTCCATCTCCTGTCAGAGAAAAATCGCGCAGGATCGTATTATCCAGGGATTGGTATTCAATTAATGAAGTTTTATTACATCCCTCTTCAAGAGGTGTTGAATCCAAACAATATGTGTTTTCACACTTTATATTTTCTGTCATTTTGTATTCAAAAAATGATAGAGAAACTTCCCTGATTACCAAATCAGCATCATCTTCAAAATCAAGCGAGATTGACATTGTTTTAATCAAAGCCTCTTTTGATGTTATGAGGTTTCCATATTCCAGACAATTCCCCGATTCTCCGCGCGCATTAAACCGTGCCACCACCATTCCATTTGGAGAGGGATAAGTATTAGTATTGGGAAAATAGCCTGCTGTAATACCGCCACCATCCGAAGTGAAATCAACACCGACATTAACCTGTTGAGGTGAAAAACGGTTTTCTGCCACAAAGCTTGACCATTCCGGATCGTTTTGCCGGCTAAGTTTTAAAACGTGGGGTGTCTCCACCGTATTCTTTCCTGAATTCAGGAGCAATAATCCATTCGGAGTACGTTTGATTATCCAGGTATCTTTTACATAATTGTTGTTTATCGCAATGCCTTCCGTAATAGACTCAAAAGGATTCATGGGAGATTGGATCACCGCAGACTGACTGCGTAAATTGTTTGACTGGAGCATTTTTAAAAAGATACTGTCATTGCTCACCTCCAAATGTGTAATCTCCTCATCATAATTATCATCCCCCAATGTAACTCTTCTGGAATCGATGACCGCGCCATTTTTAGCATCGACGATGAGTTTAAGTGCCCGCCGCTTTTTGTCGGAACAAAAACCACCAATAACTAAATTTTCGCCGGATATCCCCAGAGAAGAAAAACTTGCGGGAGAAAGCTGCTTAAGTTTTTTGGCCCATTTCAATACGCCACCGGTACTCAGTTTAAATAAAAGTGGTACGCTTTGGTCAGTGCTGTCGTTAATATTCACTACCCCGATGAGGTCGCCATCTGAAAACTGTTGGATGGAGCAGAGACGGTTCTTCGTTGTGCCGGTGCTCAGTGTTCTCGCTGATATTAACTGACCTGCTATCGTTGTGTTTGCCATTATTACCCTATTACCTCCACCACCGGCTTCGGAGATGGCTCCATAAAATAAGTAACTACCGTCGGCCAATAGGGTAATTCCTGTGAACACCGCATTGTCAAATTCAGGCACATTCAAACTCCAGATCACCTCGCCTTTGGAGGACAGTTTTACAGCCAGCAGATGAAAAGAGGATTCAATACCTTGGGAAGCCCTGCCTGCAATCAGCGTTTCACCGTTGCCCAAACTCCTGATAGCATAAGGCTCAATGTGCCCATTTGATGTGTACGTGCGAAGATAGGTGGTAATACAAGACTCCTGTGCCTGTGAGTATGTGAACTGAAACATACAAACCAATAGAAATAAAATGACCCGGCATTTCTTCATAAAGCAGTTTTCGCAGTAAGTAAGTAACGTAATTCTTTGTACCCCTATTGCTATATGAAAATAGGATAAAATATAATCGCATTTTTATCTGATTGTATTTTAAAGCCAGGCGATGCATTTTTGGAATACTTTATGCCGTCATCAAAGCATGTCATCTCTCATCCGGTTTACAGATTCAGGAATGTATTGTCCTGCAGGCGATTTTTATATTGACCCCTGGAAGCCTGTGCCGCGTGCGCTCATTACGCACGGACATGCGGACCACGCGCGACCGGGAAATGGTCTTTATCTGGCGCATCCCCTCACTGTGGAAATCATGAAAGCACGGCTTGGCCAGCAGGCTTATCAATCCATTAAATGGAATGAGCCTTTAAAAATCAATGATGTTCGGGTCACTTATTTCCCTTCCGGGCACATTGCAGGCGGTTCGCAGATTCGGTTGGAGTACAAGGGAGAAACCTGGGTGCTGGCAGGCGATTATAAACTTGTCAATGATGGCATCAGCGGTGAATTTGAACCGGTGAAATGCGATGTGTTCGTTACCGAATCTACTTTTGGTTTGCCTGTATATAAATGGCAGAAACAAGAAGAAATTTATGCCGACATCCTCAATTGGATTTACAAAAATAAGAGCGAAGGGAAAACGAGTGTTCTGATAGCTTATAGTTTGGGTAAAGCTCAACGAGTCATTCAGGCTTTATCAAAAACCCTTGAAACCATTTGGGCGCACGGCGCGGTTTATAACATGCAGCAAGTACTTATTGATGCGGGTATGCCGCTCGCACCCGTGCAGAGGATCACGCCTGAAACCTCAAAGGCAGAATTGAACGCTTCGGTTGTAATAGCTCCGCCCGGTGCCGAAGGTTCGACCTGGATGCGGCGGTTTGGCAACCATGAAACCGGAATCTGCAGCGGCTGGATGCAGGTGAGAGGCCATCTGCGACGCAGCAAGGCAGACCGGGGATTCGTATTAAGCGACCATGCAGATTTTAATGACCTGGTTAAAGCCGTCAAATTAACCGAGGCATCGAAGGTCTTTGTAACACACGGATTTCAGGCAGCCTTTAGCCGTTATCTTAATGAAACCCTCGTTGCGAGTGAGGAAGTGAAAACGGCCTATATGGATGATGAGTCGGGAACAGTACCAGGCGAGAATAATGAAAATGAAATGGAACAGGAATGAAGAATAATCATACATCAGGATTTAGTCTTTTTGCTGATTTGGTTTACAATCTCGGTCTGACTTCTAAAACCAATGAAAAACTGGCCCTGATGGAGGAATACCTGGTGGGAGCACCGGACAGGGACAAAACATGGCTGATAGCCTTATTCACCGGCCGCAGGCCGCGGCGCATTGCAAGTGGCACACTATTGCGCGAATGGTGTCAGGAAATAACAGATTATCCTGCCTGGTTGATTAATGAATCATACAGCACAGTCGGCGACCTTGCTGAAACCATTGCTTTACTTCTTCCCGAAGCACAACAAACCATGGCAGAAGAATCGCTCTCTGAAATGATTGAGAAAATTCTTTCACTGGATAGAGCCTCTGTGGATGAAGTCAGGGATTTTATAAAAAGCTCATGGATGAAAATGGACACCCATGGCCGGTTTGTGTTTAATAAATTACTTACCGGTAATTTCCGGATCGGGGTGAGTCAAAAGTCAGTGATTAATGCCATTGCGCGCGTCACGCATACAGATTCAGCGGTGATTGCGCATCGAATCTCCGGCAGTTGGGACCCGCAAACCATTACCTTCGAAGACTTGGTACACCGGGAGGGTACAGGCGATGACTCCAAACCATATCCCTTCTTTTTAGCTCATGCATTACAGGGTGAACCTGCATCAGTCGGTTTGCCTTCGGCATGGCAGGCTGAGTGGAAGTGGGATGGAATAAGAGGACAAATCATTAAACGAAACGGAGAACTTTATGTCTGGAGCCGCGGCGAAGAATTGATGACCGAAAAATTTCCTGAATACTTTATTCTAAAAGACAGATTACCCGACGGAACCGTTCTGGATGGAGAGATTATTGGCATGCGAAACGGGGAGATCCTGCCGTTTAATATTCTTCAAACCCGCATCGGCAGAAAGAATGTAACGAAGAAATTTATGGAGGAGGCACCGGTGGGTTTCATAGCTTACGATCTTATGGAGTGGGATGGGACGGATGTGAGAAATCAACCTCTTGCCGAGAGGAGAATCATTTTAGAAAACCTGATCCGTGATTTGCAACTTGATTTTATCAAACTAAGTGAGGTCATAGATTATGATGACTGGAATGAGCTGGCAGCCCTGCGTCAACAATCGCGCGAGCACTTTGCCGAAGGGCTGATGCTGAAAAGAAAGGACAGTTATTATGGTGCAGGCAGGAAAACGGGCGACTGGTGGAAGTGGAAGATTGACCCGCTAACCATAGATGCCGTGATGGTTTACGCACAGAAAGGAGCCGGACGAAGATCAAATCTTTACACCGATTATACTTTTGCCGTTCGCGATGGTGACCGGCTCGTGACTTTTACCAAGGCTTACAGCGGACTAACGGATGAGGAATTTAAAAAGGTGGATGCGTTCGTCAAGAAAAATTCCATCGAAAAGTTTGGCCCGGTGCGTACCGTGAAACCCGAATTGGTTTTCGAAATTGCTTTTGAAGGAATAGCTGCCAGCAACCGGCACAAGAGTGGGGTAGCGCTCAGGTTTCCGCGCATCAGCCGTTGGCGGCACGATAAACCGGTGGAGGAAATCAATACACTTGATGATCTGAAAGAGATGCTCGATGTGTATGGAAAGTAAGATGGGTCCCTCCTTAAGCTGAATCGTTATTTATAGTTTTACAACTGTAGCTGTTAGTTATATTGATCTTGGCAATATAATATAGGGAAACGAAAAAGGATGTTTCCGAATACAACGAAACTTGTTTCGACAAATGATTCTCGTAAAAGTAGGACATGTTGAAAAATGCTTATTTTTGAGAAAGTAAAAAATGCAGATTAGATTAAAAAGGATGCCTGCTATGCGGGCTGTGCAGTAAATATTCTTTGACAATAAAAAAAAGTTATGGAAGCCGCATTAAACGCCACTCAGTTAGAAATTTTAAAATTATTCTCTACTAATCAATCCGAAGAAGAATTACAAGAGATTAAGTCTCTTCTTTTGACATATTTAAGTGATAAGGTAGTAAGGGAAGCCGATAAGGTTGCGGATGCAAAAAATTACACCCAGGAAACCTATGAGAAGTGGAAAAATGAACACTTTCGTAAATCGGCATAGTGATGAAGGTGGTACTTGATTGTAATATTTTAGTAATGTGCCTTACATCAAGACCGCCCTTTCACATGAAGTTTTCATGATCACATCTATTAAATAGTCGGTTAGATTAAACCACCCCTTATATTTTCCCATCTTTTATTCATACCCTCATTCTACCATTTTATCCCTGATAATCCTCATCAATTCAGGCTTATAACTTTCTCCAATTAATATTTCAGCATTTACATTTTGCAACCGAATTAAATTGCCTTCAATTCCCGAAAGTTTTGCAAGCGGGATGATGAAGGATTTATGCACCCTCAAAAAATGTTTGGCCGGCAACCTTTCTTCTAATTCTTTCATGCTTGTATAAACCATTATTCTTTTCCCCGCACAGTAGATGCCTACATAGTTTTTCATCGCTTCGATATAGTCTATTTCAGCCAGATTTATCTTTAATAACTTGCCTTTCGATTCGGTTTTTACAAACACAAAATCGTCCTCCGGTTTTTCTGCTGCTGCAGATTTTAATTCCTCTTCCACTTTTTGCACAGCGGTCAAAAAGCGCGTAAACCTGATTGGCTTCAATAAATAATCCGACACATTCAAAT
The DNA here is from genome assembly GCA_044463745.1 of Chitinophagaceae bacterium. Classification (GTDB taxonomy): domain Bacteria; phylum Bacteroidota; class Bacteroidia; order Chitinophagales; family Chitinophagaceae; genus Ginsengibacter. The sequence continues at coordinate 17,780 of JBIQMB010000007.1, forward strand.
CATAGCTTTCAAGCGCAAACTCGCTATAGGCTGTTGTTAGAACCACCCTGGCTCTTCCGCGAAGCGCTACAATAAAATCTATTCCCGAAAGCTCGGGCATCTGCACATCCAGAAAGATCAAATCCGGTTTAACCTGATTTATCATCTCCAACCCTTCAAGTGGATTGGTGGTGGTGCCCACGAGCTCCAGTTGTGGCGTTTTACCGATATAATGTTTTAGTACGTCAATGGCAGGTGGTTCATCATCAACAACCATACATCTGATCATAATTTTTCAATTTTAAGTTCTGTAGTATAAAAAAATGTTTCGTCCTTTACATTCAGCGAATAATTTTCTCCATATGAGAGTGAAAGACGTTTCTTAATATTTTCAAGTCCGATACCGGTGCTTAACTCTTTTAATCCTGCCTTCTTTTTGTTACGGCAATAAAAATACAACCGATGGCCGTCTATCTGAAGCTTCATCGTAAGCGGATGGTCGGGATGTGTGAGATCCCCATGCTTAAAAGCGTTCTCAACCAGTGTTATTAGAACAAAGGGAATGACGCGCACAGCCGAAGTATCGCCTTCTGTTTTGAAATTTATTTTCAACTGATTACTGTATCGCAATTGATTAATACGAATGACATTTCTCAAATGTTCAAGTTCATCATTCAGCGGCACCTTGCTGTCAACCGCCGTATTCTGATTCAAAGCATAGCGCATAATTTCGCTAAGCGTCAATATGCCCTCAGCCAGCTCGTCTGAATAGGGAAGAGACTTCGCATATAAGAAATTGAGCGTGTTGTGAAGAAAGTGCGGATTAATCTGAGCCTTTAGAAAATTCAGATTGGCGTACGATTTTTCTGCCTCCAGTTGCAATGCCTGTTCCTCAAGTACTTTCTTTTGTTTTCTGTCATCCTGCAGGTTTGTAAGGTATGCTATCAACAATGAAATAGCCATAAAAAAGAGGGAGGAAATACCATATCCGATAATCAACATTGGTACGGATAAATGCTGGTTCCTGCCGTTCATCGTTACTTTAAGAATCTGATCGGCAAAGATCAACTGATAAACGGCATAGTACAATACCAGCGCCCCTACTGCTATCAGAGATGGCTTTATAAACGCAGAAACTTTTTTCCTTTCGTACAAAAGCCGGTAATATTCATTAATCAGAAAATAATAAAAATAGCAGGTGAATATTATTCCAACTACCTGATTTACGAGGTACTTCCAGTCAAGAAATTTTTTAAATGCGTCTGACGAAATACCCGGCGTTACCGCCATGATAATCAATCCCAGGATGCCCATCGCCAAATAAAAACAAATGACGACAACCGAAACTTTAAGAAGTGAATATCTGCGATTGTGTTTATTTTCCATGTCAGTTCATTTAACTATTCCGGAGTTTTTTTACTGAATAAAAATAAGGGAGGAAACCCAATTCCCCCCATAAAATATTATTGACCAATGCTAATGCCACCACCGGTACTTTTAACCCTGTTGCTTTCTTCATCCAGACCTGCCTTTCTCTGTCGTGATGGTTTAATCTCCTTGCGGCCGAAGCGGTAAGATAAATTGATTTTGAACTGGCGACTCTCCCACCGGGAATCGATCGTGGTTTTTTGTCCGGCAAAATTCGTTTTACCTACAAAATGCAGGCTGTTGAAAACATCACTCAAAGTGGCTTTGACGCTCATTTTATCCTGAAGAAACTGTCTTTGAATTCCCAGATCAACCGACCACAAACTCTGTGCTCTGAAACTGCCCTGGTAAACGGTGGGCGCACTATAGAAAGAAGTGAGTTGAGCGGTCCATCCCTTTCCCATGGCCAGACTGCCCTGCACCACGGCATTGAAAGCGATGGCGTCCAGATGAATATGCCGGCCGGCACCAAAGTCTGCATCATATTTTGAATAGCTGGTATTTACATTAGTGAATAAGCTGAGTTTCTTGTACTGAAACGGATAACTCAGATTCAGGCTTACCACATCCTGGCTTGCCAGGTTATCTGTCGTTACGACCAGTTTGTTGTGATCAGTTGTATCTGTCAACGGTGCCATCATATTATTTACATGGCTGTAATTCAATGCAGCACTCAGTTTGTACCTATGCAGAAACGATACTCCGAAATTATTCGTATATTGAGGTTTCAGGTTCAGGTTTCCTTTTACAATGGTGTATTCATCCATCCTCAACTCAAAGGGATTTAACTGCTGATAAGATGGACGGTCGATGCGCCTGCTGTAACTAAAACTAACCTGCTTCATCGGATTCTTATTGAAGGTTACCGATGCACTGGGAAACAGATCCGTATAGGCTTTCTTGATTATTTGGTCCGCTCTTCCATCATACCCATGTGAAGTTCCATTTGAGGAAGTTCGCTCTGCCCGCAGTCCTGCCTGAAAACCGAACCCTTTGAACCGGCGGTTGAAAATAGCATAAGCAGCCTGTATGTCTTCCTTGTATAAAAAATGATTGCTGA
>JBIQMB010000008.1:0-19389 GCA_044463745.1 Chitinophagaceae bacterium
TAGCTACGCTTATTCATAAAATATTTTTCGGCCGGCAGTGTGTTTGCAGCTACATTGTTTACAGCAGTTTGAAAGTGTTTGTTCGTTCCGGATACATTAACCGTCAGGAAGTATGCGGAAGTATCTGATACGAGACTGTAATAATCCGAAGGCTGAAACTGAGGCTTTCTGTAAAGTTTTTTATCCGGTTTTCCATCATTCCTTAAACCGTAAAATTCTATGAAATCTGCCGTACCCATTATGCCTGTTTGGTTGCTTACAAAAATGGGCTGCTCTTCTCCATTTCTCCAAAGTTGAAAGTGTTCTGCCGGAACATTTGCCAGCCCTGCGTTAGCCAATACGGATTGTGGAATCCGATAAATGCCTTCCTTGATTACGGTAAATTTATAATAAGTCTGATTATAATTAATCCAGTTGTTCTGATAGGTTTGAGCGGTGGCTCCGGTTACTAAAAAAGTAAAAAATATGATGAATAATTTTCTCATACCGGCAATGCGTTATAGTTGGAATTTAAGTGAGAACACGTGAGTATATAAAGGGTTGGACTGATTAGCCAGATTGGTAAATGCATAATCTACGTTCAGGGTTCCAAGCTTAAATCCGGCTCCCAAAGACGGCTGGTAAATCCATACTTTCTTCATATTGGTGGTGTCTCCGTCTTTCAGCCCTTTTTGAAAATTGGTTATTCCGGCTCTTACAAAAATCGTGTTATTTATTCCTGCTTCAAGACCCAGATGGGGGTCAATACTTACTGTGTTTCCGCTGATTAAAGTGTTTCGTTTCCCGTCAAAAGTAAAATCAAGGTTTCCCTCTCCTAAGATATAAAATCCATCAGAAACGGGAATTTTGTGTGAAGAAGCCAGGGTAAGCCGTGGTGAAGTTAATTCGGTTGATTTAACAGGGATAGCATTGTTGGTCAGGTACAGTATTTCCTTTTCGGCATCGGTAAATCGAAAGTTCCATGCATTAAAGGTTGTCGTTACATCTTTGGCTACGATGGCTCCGTTCCAGTTTCCTTTTTGCATAGCAAATGCAGCGTCTAAACCAAAGCCCCAGGCATTGGCAAAATGGCCTACCTGCCGGTAAATAACCTTGGCATTGACGCCGAATGACGTTTTGAAGTCACCATCGTCTCTCAATTTCTGTCCGTATGAAATCAAAAACGCATAGTCGGCCGATGAAAAACTGCTTATGTTGTTATAATTCAGGCTACCATCCGGTTCTACCAGGTAGAGCGTATTGGGGATATCATCAACCGCAAATCGAAGCAAACTCAGTCCCAGCGTTCTTCGGTTATCGGCCAATGGTTTTGCAAATCCCACATATTGGTAATTGGCAATATTGCCAAAATAGCTCGCATACAAAAGCGCAAGTGAAGCACTGTCTTCAATTTTGGCCAATGCTGCAGGATTCCAGTATCCGGCCGTAGCATCATTGACGGATGCCGCCTGTGCCGAGCCCATGGCAAGCCCCCTGGCTCCGGCGCCAATGTTTAAAAATTCGTTAGAATATTTACGAAATTGGGATATCCCTGAAGAGGGCAATATGATAAAAAGTGCTATGGATAGGATGACAGGTCTCATATTAGGGGGAACAGTTTACAGGACAAATTTCTACAAATCTGACTTAATAAAACGGATGGACTTTTCTTATATTGTTCTATTTTTCCATTCAAGGCATAAAACTACAAAAAATTAAAATGGATTTTGAATTTCAATATCGTTCGGATACATGGATTGTAGTAGGTTTGAACCTTATCTCTTAATTTCGTTTCATAATATATTTGCATCTTCAAGGCATTAGGGTCACTGCCAACAATTAATCAAATCCCGGATGAAAAAGTTTATTGCTGCTGTTCTGTTGTTAGCTCTGGCCGCATCAGTCGTGCTGCATTTCTTTTTCTATTATAGTATTCCGGTTATCTTATTTCATTTTATTTTGCTTGCAGGGATAATGCTCCTGACCTGGCTGGTATATAAGTACCTGCAAAGAATCGGCGATGAGCGGGTAAGAAAGTTTGCGATTCATTCGTTTTGTTACTCGCTTTTCCTATCTCTTTCCATTTTTTACCTCGTAACAATTGGGAGCAATTTTTTTTGGGGAAAAGGAATAGAATTACGTTTACTCGTCAATTACCTTCCTTCCATCAGTGATTTGATCCGGTCGCTACCGGTGCAGGGTTGGATTGCCTATGCATTTCTGATTCTATTTTTTGTGGCGGTTACAGTGGTTTATCGTCTGGTTAAGCCCTCTACCGAGCGACTTCATCCTTCATCCTTAAAAAAAGATTTTCTGATTGCGGGTGTGCTTGTTCTGCTCGTTATTGTTTTTTACAAGCCATTGATTAAGTTTAAAAGATACGTCCACGATCAAGGCGAGCCGCTTACTGAATTTTTGTTCCCAAAAATGTTTCATTCAAAGGAGGAAATGGCACATTATGGGCAAACGCTCATTGGGAGAGGGATCGATGACCGCGCCTGCATCGAAGCGGTAAAAAAGGAAGGGGTTTCTGATGTTTCTCTCAATGTAGTTTTGATTGTGGTAGATGCTTTAAGAAATGATTTTTTATCTGCCTATGGATATGATCGGGAGACCTCTCCCTTCTTAGACAGTATGGTCAGGTCTCAATCCATTATCCGCATCCCGCACGCTTTTTCTCTGGCCACCTCCACTGTAGCGGGTATGGCCAATATCTTTAATTCACGCGATTTCAAAGAATTCAGTTTTTCTGATCTTAATCTGATGAAGTTTTTGAAAATGAAAAACTATAAAACATATGCCTTCCTTACGGGACAACACCTGAACTGGTATGGATTGGCCAATATTTATAAAAATGATTGTGACTTTTTTTATGAAAGTAAAACCTCCTTATTTAAGTCGAGCGATAATGATTTGGTAACACTTAAGAAGATTGAATCAACCGGGCTCGATCATCCGTTTTTTGCCTATGTTCATTTATTATCTGCCCACACCAGCGGGGTTAAAAACGAAGCGTTCAACAAATTTTTACCCAATAAAATAGGACTGAATGTAAGTAAGAAGGAAGCACTGATTAATAATTATTGTAATGGAATCCTGCAGGCTGATTATGTAATCAAACAAATATTTGAAAGGCTTAGACAAAGTGATCAATTAAAAAACACCATCGTCGTCATTACATCTGATCATGGAAACTTATTCGGGGAAGAAGGCAGGTGGGAACATGCAGGCAGCGTGCATCCATACATTCAGAGTGTTCCTTTGTTTATTTATGATCCACAACCCGAATGGTACCAAAATACCTACAGCACTACCTTGCTGGATATAGCCCCTACACTGGCTGATCGATTAAAATATAATATCCCTGATTGCTGGAAAGGTCGTTCACTTCATATTGCGCTTACTGATTATGAAGCCCATGCGGCCAGTAGTACCGAAACAGAATTCCCTTTCGGGCTGATTAAAAATACAGACTCTACCATTGTTTTTGAAGAGATGAATGCACAAAAACAGGTTATTCACGAATACCGTATCAGAGGTAACACAGCTAAATGGGAAAAAATCAGATAAAGCTAATTGCAGATATTTATAGAAGCTTCTGAAATAGGTATGAAAGCCGCGAAATGAACACAGCAAAATCCTAAACTTAATCGGAAGCTGAACTCGCCGATTTTATGGAATATTTTACGAGAGATAAATTTCATTACATAAAAAAGGCTGAATATGGAACGTTGGTGACGGGGGCTAAAAACCCTTTAATTCTTACCTTTGCGTGCATGAATTTTTATCTTAATTCCGAACAGGCGGAGACCTTCAATATTCCGATAAGTGTAAACGTTCATAATTCAATTTTGAAGCAATTTCAATTTAATCCTCAGAGCCTGTTAAGCGCGTTTATGTGAGAAGAAGCCAATTTATATCAGAATGAAATTAAACCAGTTAACATTTACGCGATTTTTGGCCGCCATCTCTATCGTAATTTTTCATGCCGGTGATTCAGCTTTTCCCTTTAACCAAGAGATGTTTTCGTCTATATTCAGCCAGGCAAACACGGGCGTCAGCTACTTTTTTGTCCTTTCGGGGTTTGTGATGATTCTTGCTTATGGAGATAAACACGAGGTAAATTATAAAAATTACCTCACAAGAAGATTTGCCAGAATTTACCCTGTTTACTTACTCGCTACTGTTCTTCTGCTTATTTTTTTTGCAGTTATCCGGACAGCAGTAAATCCAACAGACTTGTTTTTAAACCTGACATTTTTGCAAAGCTGGGTTCCCGGGCGTGCCTTATCTTTTAATACTCCTGCCTGGTCACTGTCTGTGGAAATGTTCTTTTATTGCCTGTTTCCTCTTTTCTATAACTCTCTTTTTAGGAAGTGGCCTCTAAAGAAAACAATGTTATTAATTGTTTTGTTCTATGTATTAACACAGTCGCTATTAATAGCCACCAGGAACGATGAAAATTACACCTGGCTTACTACGTTTCCTTTACTAAGGCTTAGTGAATTTTTGATTGGAAATGTTGCCGGGCTTTATTTTATGAAAGGAAAAATAAAGAAAGGGAACTATGATCTGTTGATTTTGGCTCTGATAGTTTTATTCGTTGTTTTACTTAAGCTCGAATTAGATATAGACTACCATACAGGGTTGATGGCGTGCATATTCGTTCCTTTTCTTCTATTCTTATCAGCAAATACCGGAAAAATAACAACACTTTTTAATAAGAAATTGCCCGTTTTTTTAGGAGAAATAAGTTATGGAATTTATATTCTGCAGTCGCCCGTGATTAATTGGAACCAGGGGGTGATGAATGTTTTGGGAATTAAAAACCCGAGTATAATTTTTTATTCAACCCTTACAATTCTTATCATTCTTTCAGCCCTGGGCTATAAATTTTTTGAAACGCCTATCAGGAAAATAATAAACAAAAACACTTACAGACAGAAAATTAATTGTCAAAATGTACCTTTGCGACCATGAAAAATTTTATCCAGGAACTGAATTGGCGGGGATTGCTGCAAGATATTATTCCCGGTACGGAAGAGCAATTTTTAAAGGAAAGTACGCGCGCATATGTCGGATTCGATCCTACGGCTGAGAGTTTGCACATCGGAAGCCTGATTCCTATCATTGTATTGGTTCATCTGCAAAACCATGGTCATCAACCTGTAGCTCTCGTTGGTGGCGCTACGGGTATGGTTGGCGACCCCACCGGTAAAAGCGCTGAAAGGGTAATGCTTGACAATGAAACCCTGCAAAAAAATATTGAAGGGATTAAAAGGCAACTTTCCAAATTCATCGACTTCGATTCAGATCAGGAAAACAGGGCACTAATGGTAAATAATTACGATTGGTTTAAAGACATTTCTTTTCTGGATTTTATCCGCGATGCGGGGAAGCATATCACTGTCAATTATATGATGGCCAAAGATTCTGTAAAGAAGAGATTGGAGAGTGAAACCGGAATGAGCTTTACGGAGTTCTGTTATCAATTGATGCAGGGGTACGATTTTTATAAAATGTTTCAAACAATTGATTGCCGTGCACAGTTCGGAGGCAGCGACCAGTGGGGCAACATTGTTACCGGTGTGGAACTGATCAGGCGCAAACTTAGTGGCGAAGCCTTCGCTTTTACAAGTCCTTTATTGAAAAAATCAGACGGCAACAAATTCGGTAAAAGTGAAAAGGGAAACATTTGGCTCGATCCTGAAAAAACATCTCCCTACGCTTTCTACCAATTTTGGCTGAATACCGCTGATGAAGACGCAGAGCGGTTTTTAAAGATATTCTCTTTTCTTTCTGAACAGGAAATCAAAGATCTGGCTGCGCAGCACCAGGGCAATGAACATAAACGCATTTTGCAGAAAAAACTGGCCGAAGAGGTTACCCGGTTTGTTCACTCGCAGGAGGATCTTGACTTTGCCATCAGGGCCTCTGAAATTTTGTTCAGCAACGATACGGCCGAAATATTGAAATCATTAACTGAAAAGCAATTGTTGCAGGTAATGGAAGGTGTTCCAGCGATTGCTACCACGGCTGAAAAGTTTCAATCGATGGATATGATTTCATTTTTGACGGAAGCTCAGATTTTTCCAAGCAAAGGTGAAGCGCGTAAGATGATTCAAAACGGTGGGGTGTTTTTGAACAAAGAAAAAGTAAAAGATATTGAAGTGAAGCCGGTCGATCATGGCATGCTCAATGGGAGATACCTGCTGGTTCAGAAAGGTAAGAAAAATTATTACCTTGTCACCATCAACCCATGATAAAAATGGTAAGGACCGGTTTTTTAAGGGCCATTCAGAAGGATCGTAACGCGGTTTATTTTTTGACCCTTGTTTTCGTGCTGGTTCAGGTTTTTTTATTTAGTCACTTTGGTATCGTTACGGAGAATGAAGCTGCAAAGTATGTCAGACAGGGTAACCTTTTGTACGAGACAGGGCATTTTAGCGATTCAAAATATATTTTTTATCTGCCGGTCATTCTTTTGGTGTACCTGACCCGGCTCCTGGGAGTAGGCTACTGGCTGGTGGTATTGGTACAGGTTTTATTAGCATGGGTGGCTCTGCTCTGTTTTTTTCGGCTGACATCCCGGCTTACAAATGTCATTTCTGCTCTGACCGGGTCATTGGTTCTTGCACTTTTTCTGCCATTGCAATCGTGGAATTTTTATCTTTATTCTGATTCTATTTTCATCAGCCTTACCACCATTTATCTGTTTGTTCTTTTTCGTTTTGGCGGGCGAGGGTTAAAAGGAGATCTCCTGATTATTTCCTTTTTGATACTTATGCAGTTTGTTCGCCCTCATGGATTTTTGTTGATCCCTCCCACGGTTATTTATTTTTTGGTTCGTAAACAACCGACGACATCTCGCATGCGCGGCATTTTCTTTTCTATTGCTGCGCTTACAGGCATGTACTTTCTCTTGAAGCTGGCTTTTACAGGAGGCGGCGATATGGATGCCATGAAGCCATTTCTGGAAGAGCACATCATTTGTTTTGTACCACTCAAACCAGAAGGAGCTAATCTGGATGTGATACAAACAGATAATCCGGTTAATGACCTACTCTATTATGTCATCCATAACAAGCTTCATTTTTTAAAGTTGATGATGCTTAAGCTTTATTCATTCTTTAAACTCACCCGTCCGTTTTATTCAGGCTTACACAATATTTTGCTGTTGATTTTTGCCATTCCACTATACTATTTTACCATTCGGGGGTTATTTCATTTAGATAGGAAACACAAAAACTTTTTTATTTTCCTGCTGGCTTTTTTAATTCTATATCCCTTGGGCGCTACATTCCAATGCGATGATTGGCACAGCCGGTTTACGATGGTTATTATTCCGGCGCTGATATTAATTGCTTCGCAGAATAGGATAGTTGGCAGGCGTTTGCATAATTTTTAATGTTGTTAAAGCATAGTCTAAACAAGTGTCAGGTAAAGTCAGAAAATACAAATGTAGACCACTGAATGAGCGTATTGATTGTACTCTTTGAACCTCATTTTTGATTTTTCTATTTCCGTTCTTTAATAAATGGTGTAAAATGAACCTAAAAACGGGAGATCTTTTGCTGATGACGCTGTGGAGAAAATTGAATTTCTGATTCATCACATTTGGTATGCGCAGGTATCTGCCGTCCGCATCAGCATCTTCGTTCACAATACGAAAGACTACACGCAGATGAAGCAAGCCTTACAAAAATCGAACAGCGGCGGATGGAAGAACTGCAAAAGCAAATTGCGGAAGTACAGGATTATGCTGAAATATTAAAAAACCTTGCCAACAAACAAATCAGTTTTGATTTGGATGACGGAGTAACAGTGATTATGCGAAGTTTGAGGGGAGTGGTGGCGGAGATTTAATGAGATTTTTTGGTTGAATAGACTTCTGCCCTGTTAGAGAAATGATGATAAATTGAAGTGTCACTTCAAAATATCATGATATTTTGAACCGTTACTTCAAAATATCATGTAATTTCGGCAGCGATTCACTATTAAAACAATACAATGTTTGAAAGAAAGCAGGATTTTCCGGATGCAGGTAATGAGAGTTTTTTCTTGTGGGGTGCGCGACAAACCGGGAAAAGCACGCTGTTGAAGCTGAAATTTGCAAACAGCATCTGGTTTGATTTATTGCTCTCTGAAGAATTCGAAAGATTAAAGAGGAATCCCGTTTTGTTACGCGAAACCATACTAGCGGACAGTGAAAACCGAACTGTAGTGGTTGATGAAATTCAGCGTATTCCAGAGTTGCTGAATGAGGTACATTGGTTAATTGTGAATAGAGGAACACGTTTTATACTGAGCGGCTCAAGCCCACGGAAGATCCTGCGAACTGATACCAATCTTTTGGGCGGTCGTGCTTTGCGCTATGAATTATTTCCGCTTGTGAGTGCCGAGATACCCGAATTTGATCTCTTGAAAGCACTGAATAACGGTTTGCTGCCAAGGCATTATCTGGCATCAGATGCCAAGCGTATGTTGTCTGCTTACATTGGCAATTATCTCAAAGATGAGTTAACTAGGGAAGCGCAGGTTCAAAATTTAACCGTCTTTACCCGCTTTCTGGAGGCTGCAGCATTTTCTAATGGTGAAATTGTCAACTATTCAAATATCGCAACTGATACCGGCGTAAGTTCCCATACGATAAAGTCATATTTTCAAATTCTGGAAGAAACGTTGATTGGCAGATACGTTCCTGTATATCAACGAAGGCCCAAAAGACGGGTAATACAGGCACCCAAGTTTTATTTTTTTGATGTTGGCATCGTAAATTACTTATTGCAAAGAGAAAAAATTGTCTTTAAGAGTGAAGGATTTGGTCATGCCTTTGAACATTTTATTTATCAGGAATTATCAGCGCATAGTCACTATTCGGGATTGGATTACAAGATAAGCTATTGGCGAACTGCTTCACAATTAGAAATTGACTTTGTGCTGGGTGAACATCGGGTGGTCATCGAGGTTAAAGGTAGTGATAATGTCAGCAGCAGGCACTTGCGGGGATTGAAAGCTTTTATGGAAGAGTACAAAGTAGAGAAGGCAATCGTGGTATCAACTGAACCAAGATCAAGGGTGATTAATGGAATTCATGTTCTGCCTTGGCAAGAGTTCCTGGATATGCTGTGGAATAAAAAAATAATCAATTAGAAAAGAGGTTTAATTTGATCTATAAAAAAAACTATAAATAAAAGAGAAAATAAAATTCCGTAATCACATATCTATTCTGAGATGTCGCCTCATGGGATACTTCTCTCCAGTGGCGAAGTCGAAAGCCAAGCTTTTGTCAACAATTCAAATGAAAAAATTGGTCTTGTGGGATATTGGGATGTCATCGCCTATGATAAGTTCGCCGGTACAGATAAGCGTGGATAAAAGCCTTGTAGATATCATGAAGAATTATTGGCCAATAAATACTTCTCACGCGGAACGTATGTGTATTCGCCAGCCTTTTAATTAATATAATTTTAAATATTCGGCAAGAACTTTTTATCGAATTTTTGATTAGGTTCATTTATTTGCTCATTAGCCTGCCATTCGTGTTATTCCGGATACTGCGTATTTTGGTGCCGTGAAGTGTTGAAAACTCCGCCTTGTGAAACAAAGTGGCTAAAGATTATTATTTTTAATCACTTATTATACTACCTATAACTTTATTATCATAAACCTTCTGCGATGGAAACAAAATATGGTTTTATCAAACTCTCCCCAGAGGAATTTAAAAAATGGCTGATAGAGCTGCGCGTTTCAAGAACAATAATCAAAATACAGCAGCATCACACCTACATTCCGAGTTATATTCATTTTGATGGATCGAACCACTTTGAACGTCAGAAAGCGATGAAAGACTTTCATGTTCAAAGTAATGGATGGGCGGATATCGGACAGCATTTTACCATCTTTCCCGATGGATATATCCTGACCGGAAGAAGTATGGAGAACTCGCCTGCCTGTATTGTAGGCCAAAACGCAAATGCTGTTTGCATCGAGAATTTCGGAAACTTTGACCTTGGCAAGGATGTCATGACTGATGCACAAAAACAAAGTATTATAACCGTGACCGCTGCATTGTGTAGCCGATATAATATTCCTGTTTCTACTGAATTTATTGTTTACCATCATTGGTTTAATCTGATCAACGGTGAAAGAAATAATGGAACCGGAAATAACAAGTCCTGTCCCGGCACGGCTTTCTTCGGCGGCAATAAAGTACCGGATTGCGAAAAGCATTTTTTGCCTTTGGTGAAAGCTGAGATTACCGGAAACATCAAAACAGACACTTCAACGGTTGACAGGTATGCATGCGTTACCGCTAATGCTCTAAATATAAGAACAAAGCCCACTTCATCCTCGCCCCTGGCGAAAGACCGGTCGTCCGTTTCTCTCGGCTCAATCCTTCGTGTTTATGATGAGAAAAATGGTTGGCTTAAAATTTCTCAAAGCAAACCGAGATGGGTATCCGCAAGATATACGATGGAAGCTCAGCGTGCGGTGGTCACCGCTTCAGCATTAAACGTGAGAACCGGCCCCGGTACCAATTATCCCAAAAACAGCAGTTTGCCAAAGGGCGAGATCGTCTTTGTTACAGAAATTAAGGATGGATGGTGTAAAATTGGACTGGATGAGAAATGGGTTAGCAAGAGCTTTTTGAAAATGTAAAAGTTGTTATTTCGGGCGATGAACCTAATAGAAAACAGAAATCATTCGTCATCCTGATTTACTAAATTCGTAAACCAGAATGGGTGTTATATACAGGGTAAACATCCCTTTATATCGATAAATGGCCAATGAAAGCAAACTTCCCATGACCGCATTTGAGCCATGCCAAAAACACTACCAAAAAGTTAATATTGGATTTACTTTCCTGAATTCGAAAATGGGCACATACTCCTGAATCTATATTTGCGGATTAACTTTTTATGAATAAGGAAATCCACGTTGCTTTAGTAGGTAACCCAAATAGCGGAAAAAGTTCACTATTTAATGCCCTGACCGGATTGAAACAGCGCGTGGGTAATTTTCCTGGCGTAACCGTCGATAAAAAGACAGGCTATAGCCGCATTTCCGATCACATCTCCGCCAAAATTATCGACCTGCCCGGAACATACAGTTTGTATCCCAAACGCGACGATGAATGGGTTTCTTATAAAGTTCTTATTGATCAGGACAGCCACATCAAGCCGGATGTCATCGTATTGGTAGCGGATGCCAGTAACCTGAAAAGAAACCTTCTTTTTTGCTCACAGATTATCGACCTGAAAAGACCCGTGGTAGTGGCTCTGACCATGATGGACATTGCGGCAAAAAATAATATTAAGGTGGACATTGCGGGTCTGGAACGCGAACTGGGCGTGCTGGTGGTTCCGGTTAATCCGCGCAAGGGTAAAGGAATTGCTCAGTTAAAGAAAGCCATCATCCAAACCATTAATCACAGCGAACCCATACACAATCGGGAATTCGTTAATGTGGAGGCTTTTGCACCGGACGCGATAAAAGAAGTACAGGAAATTTTTCCGGGAGCATCGGGATATCATGCCGTGCATTATCTCATCAATCATGAGAGTTTTAATTTTACGGATGAAGTTCAGGATTCCATCGAAACCATAGAAAAGCGGCACAGCTTTAATCATGCCCGCACACAGGCAGAAGAAATTTTGCAGCGATACAGCAAGATAAGAACCATCATGAAACAGACCGTGGTGGAAGACGATCCGCTAAAGAAAGAGTTATTTACGCATAAACTGGATTCCATTCTGCTACACCGTTTTTGGGGGTATATTATTTTATTTGCCATTCTGTTTATCATCTTCCAATGCATCTTTGTATTGGCGCAGTTTCCGATGGATGGCATTGAGTGGACCTTTGCCGAAGCGGGGGTTTGGCTTTCATCCGTATTGCCTGCCGGATGGCTGAGCGATCTATTCATAAACGGAATCGTGGCTGGGCTGAGCGGTATTATTGTTTTTGTACCTCAGATCATGATTCTCTTTGGCCTCATAACGCTGCTGGAAGATACCGGATATATGGCGCGCATTAGTTTTCTTACAGATAAGGTAATGCGCAAAGTGGGCCTGAACGGAAAAAGCGTGATGCCCATGATTAGTGGTCTGGCCTGCGCGGTGCCTGCTATTATGAGCGCTCGGAGTATTGAGAACAAAAAAGAACGGTTACTTACCATCATGGTAACACCATTGATGAGCTGTAGTGCCCGGCTGCCGGTTTATACGATCCTGATCGCACTCATTATTCCCAATAAAATGTTTTGGGGCTTAATAAGCCTACAGGGATTGGTGATGATGCTCATGTACTTTCTGGGCACCTTTATGGCATTGGCTGTTTCTTTTGTGATGAAATGGTTTATCAAAAGTAAAGAGAAGAGTTATTTTATTTTAGAGCTGCCATTATACCGAGGGCCACGCTGGAAAAACATTCTGAATACCATGGTGGAGAAAGCCAAAATCTTTGTTGTTGATGCCGGGAAAATCATTATGGTGGTGAGCATGATTTTATGGGCATTGAGCAGCTATGGCCCAAAGAATAGTATGCATGCAGTGACCGAAAAGTACGATCAATTGATTGTACAAAATCCCTCGATGGAGCAGGATTATAATAACCACAGACAAACCGAACTCCTTCAAAATTCATACGCGGGCAGGTTGGGTCATGCGATTGAACCGGTTATTAAACCATTGGGTTTTGATTGGAAAATTGGTATTGCGCTCATTACTTCATTTGCAGCAAGAGAAGTTTTTGTGGGCACGATGGCAACGCTCTATAGTGTTGGGAGCGATGCAGACGAAAACAGCCTGACGCTGAGAGAAAAGATGAATGAAGCCACATGGCCGGATGGCAGAAAAGTTTACACCCTGGCAGCGGGTTTATCCTTGCTTGTATTTTATGTGCTGGCTATGCAATGTATGAGTACGCTGGCCATTGTGAAACGTGAAACGAAATCATGGAAGTGGCCACTCATCATGCTGACCTACATGACCGTGCTGGCCTATGTTTGCAGCCTGATTGTTTTTCAGATATTTAAATAATGGAAAGCTTATTTCGGAAGCGCGTCCAGAAATAATTCAAGGGCTGAAGACATGCTTTTGGCTTCCACACTCGGAGCTATAATTTCCGGTTGCAATCCGGCTGCTACGGCTGCTTTGTACGTATTGTCTCCAAAGGTGCCTATCACCGCAGTTTCGTTGGTAAAGTCGGGCGCATTCTCCAGAAAACTCTTAACCGTTAATGGAGTAAAAAGGCAAACAATCTGAAACTCTTTTTGCTTTAGCAGATCTCTTATATCGGTTGATTCTACCTTGTAAAGTACCGGTATGGCATAGTCGCAGTCATTGGTGGCCAGCCAGTTGGTTATTTCACTGTCAAAAGATTCGGAGCATGGGTACAGAAATTTTTCCTGCTCTTTATATTTCTTAATGGTATCAAAGAGACTCTGATTGGTTCCATCCTCTCCATAAAATACCTTCCGCTTTCGGTAAAGAATAAATTTTTGCAGGTAGAGTGCAATAGATTCGGTAATGCAAAAATATTTTAGATCGGGCGATACATTGATTCGCATTTCCTCACAAATCCGAAAAAAATTATCTATCGCGTTTTTGCTGGTAAATATGACTGCCGAATAGTTTTGGATATCAATTTTTTGCTTCCTGAACTCCTTGGAAGGAATAGGGGTGACACTAATCAACGGCCGAAACTCAAGATGAATATCGTACTTTTTTTCGAGATCAAAGTAAGGCGACTTTTCACTTGAAGGACGACTTTGGGTGATGAGTACGTTGTGTACATCTTTTGCGGTTATAGTAAGGGTATTTCCGGGTTTGTTATTCATATTCACGAATTAATGCAAATGCAAAATTACACATTTTTCCAGAAGAGGTAATATTTCAGGCAATTATGTATTCGTTGACAATC
The DNA here is from genome assembly GCA_044463745.1 of Chitinophagaceae bacterium. Classification (GTDB taxonomy): domain Bacteria; phylum Bacteroidota; class Bacteroidia; order Chitinophagales; family Chitinophagaceae; genus Ginsengibacter. Next base: position 13,906 of record JBIQMB010000008.1, read on the forward strand.
TTAAATATAACAAATAATGGTATCAATTCGGCCCCCAAAAAGAATATAAGGAAATGAAAAAAGCTCATGGGAAATTTTTGCCTAAGCAATCCGTAACTCTTGATGTATCGGGATAGAAACAATAAGCCAACACATAAGAGCGCAAGTGTAATGTAGATGCTCATCCATTCTTTTTTGCCAAAAGCCATTAAAATCACAAAGGGGATCAATACAATGGCTAACAATTTATTGACCAGAAAGATGATAAAAATATAATGGTCTGTCACTTCTTTTAACCCCGAAATCCAACCTAAAAATTTTAAGAAACTGTACTTGATTAAATATATCAGACCTAACAACGGTATGAAAATTTGAAAAATATAATACCCGGTGTTATTAGGTTCATACCGGGTGTTTGAAAATAAGAGCCACACGAATAGCCCGCCAATAAGTACAAAAAATATATTGAGTATGAAGGAGGGGAGCCGGGCTTGCAGTAATTGTTCAGAAAGCTGGGTTTGCCGTAGCGACGTATTGAAATAAACAGTAAAAAGCGTGGAAAAATAATGATTATAGAAGGTTTTAAATAACCCCAGGACCAACAATATGCCGCACATGATATAGAAGAAAATGTCTTTACTATTGCTCCTGTCGCGCAATTGCTGAATAAAAAAATGAGCTGGTTGATCGGGTTTAATAAAGCGATTATTTGAAAGAGCTTCCTTCAAAATATTTTTTGTAACCTCCGGTGTAGAGCCGGAAATCAGAGTGACCGCAGCGTCTGATGTTTCGCTATCAGGGCTAATAATCGCATTTGCCGAATCTGTTTCAACGGAGTTATTGTTTTGTGAAGAAGAGGATAACTGATCGGAGACCGTATCGGTTCGAAGATTTGTAATTGAACGGTTGGTTCTCAACGAGTCCCTCTCCTGTGCCCGACAATAACAGACTGTCAGCAACAACAAAATCATCACCCATAAAAATCTAGCCTGTTTCATTTTTTGCGCCTCAAAAGTAATTGATATACCCCAAATGTATCTTGGATGCATTACGGATATCAAATTTTATATCGTTTCTTTTTCCAATGGCATAGCTGACATTGAGCAACCCAAATCCGGTTTCTAATTCTAATCCTAACCCTGTACTCACGAAAGAATTTTTAATTGACCCAGACCATAAGGCACTATTCGTCAATCCATAATCTACAAAACCGAAGAGGTAAGAATTAACACCGGTTAGTAGTCTGTATTCCGCTGTTCCTATGCCGTATCTGTTCACATAAATACTTTCTTCATCAAACCCTCTGAGGGTTTTATATCCACCGATTCTAAACATTTCATTTTGAAAAATCTGTGGACTGGCCAACCATCCGGCCCGAACTCCTAACTTTAAAACGCTGTTTTTCCCGATGGTTTTATAATGCGCCGTGGTTATATTTCCGGTAACCTGGTATGTTTTGAGCCTTACAGAATCATATAGAGTGGCAAAATCAAAATCCGGTTCCAGCGGATCTTTAAGTTTTAAGATGTCGTTATTTGGAAGAACTTTTCTAATACCTGCTGCAAGGCTTGCCGTTATCTCCCAGCCCTTACGTGGATTGAAGCGGTAATCCAGATTATTAAAGTGATATGACAATCCTCCTGAGGCGCTACGGGTATCCAGATTAATGGGGAGGCGCTTAGAAAAACGAATGCTGTTGGTATCCACACCGCCTTGAAGCAGATTGTTATTATTGATTTGATAAAAAACACTGATTGTCTGATTTCCGGACCACAGATATTCAATGCCGAAACGAGAGCTTAACTGCAGATAGGCGGAGTCTTTTTTCAACATACCAAAAGAAAAGTCGATCCCATAACGGCTGTTGAAAATATACGGCTGGTTAAATCCGAGATTGAGTTTGGGCGATTGCGGGTCAAGTTGCTGCCAGTTAACCAGGATGGTTTCGCCTCCGCTGAGTGTATTCTTTAGATTCAGCCGCACATCAGCAGTTACTTTTGTTTTTCCGGTTACGGTTGCCGACGGCAAAAATCCTATTAAAGCATTGATCTCGCTGCTGCGCCTGGGATGAAGGTAAAGGTTGAGCGTGGCGCCGGTGCCGAGCATCATTAAGTCCCAGGCCTGATATTGTTGAAAGTAAGGGAGGTTGTTGATCAGGTTGTTAACCTGTGCTAACTTACTTCGGTTATAAATATCGCCGTTGTAAATACCAAGGTAATGTTGCAGAAACGAATTTTTTATTTTTCCATCGCCGATGATGCGTATGCTATCAAGATGATAAAGAACCCCAGGTTCGGTTTTCAGGTTTACAAATATGGTATCATTTATAACCCTTGAATCTGTAAAAACCTTTGCAAAAGGATAGCCGGTGTTTTCATAATAATTCAAAATCCCGGTTTCAAGTTTTTTTATTTGCGTTGGATTCTTTATTTCCTTTTCGACATCTTCTCTCCCTACTCTTAGAGTTCGGGCAATCTCCGGTGGAAGACTGTCGGCGGTAAGGATATAAGTGAACCGATTTCCAACAAAAAGAAAAACCCGGGCTGCTGTGGTATCCATCACTACAGAATCTACCGAGGCAGATGCATAACCCTGTGCGGAGAGCAGGTGAGGCAAAGTGTTAATATATGCTTCTGCGGCGGTTTTTGTATCAAATGTAGATTGTAAAAAAGAGAATGCTTTTTTCTCTGTTGTATCTTTGTCTGTCAAATGATATTCAACCATATATTTCTGCGATTCGGCATGCAGGCTGATTAGAGCCAGGCTGATGATAAAAGCAAAAACTTTTGGTATGACTTTATAGTAATGCATGCAGAGGAATCAAAACTAATTTGATTTTGTGAAAGAAAAAGTTGAAGGTTTTAAAAAATAATTATTTGTCGGGCATTTATATTCATATTCCTTTTTGTAAGCAGGCCTGCTTTTATTGCAATTTTCATTTTTCAACCTCTTTGAAATTGAAGGATGAAATGCTTGCTTCATTGCTTCGTGAGATAGACCTGCATACTGATAATTATAACGCCGAAATGTGTGGGATGATTTTACCTCCGGGTACTGAAATCGAAACCTTATATCTTGGCGGAGGCACGCCCAGTATCTTACCGGTTGTGGATATTGATTCCATTATCCAAAAAATAAGGAGCAAATACAGATTGACGGGCAATGCCGAGGTGACGCTTGAGGCCAATCCTGATGATATCTCATCCGAAAAATTAGAGGGTTGGAAGCGCGCCGGAATTAATCGACTGAGCGTGGGCATTCAATCCTTTGTGGAAAGGGATTTAAAATGGATGAACCGTGCGCACAATGCAGGACAGGCTTTAAATTGTTTATCCGAAATCAAAAAAGCCGGTTTCGGAAACTATACGATTGATCTCATCTTTGGTATCCCCGATCTAACAGATGAAGAATGGAACCGCAATATCATGACGGTGTTGGATGCAGGCGTTCCCCATATCTCATGTTATGCACTGACGGTAGAGCCCAAAACAGCTCTGGATAAAATGATTCGATTGGGAAAAAAGCAGAATGTAAATCAGGAGAACCAGGCACGGCAGTTTGAGATATTGATGAAGAGAATGCGGGAAGCCGGTTATGAGCATTATGAAACATCCAATTTTGCCTTACCTGGTTTCAGAAGCAGGCATAACAGCAGCTACTGGCAACAAAAGACTTACCTCGGCATCGGTCCGTCTGCACATTCTTATGATGGCGTTAGTCGTTTTTGGAATATCGCAAACAATCCATTGTACATTAAAGCAATCGTTGAACAAAGACCCTTTTTTGAGAAGGAACAATTGACAGCATCACAAGTACTTAATGAATATATCATGACCTCTTTGCGTACGATGGAAGGAATGGATCTTCGGTTTATGGAAGAAAAGTTTGGTGCAGACAAAGTGGAACGGGTTCGGGAAAAGATAAAAAAGATTGACGGCCGTTGGCTATTACAAAATGATCAGCACGTTTCGCTGAGCGACGAGGGGATACTATTGACCGACAATATATCGGTAAGGTTGTTTGATTGAGATGACAGAAACTATTTAGCAAGATTTGGGTAACAATAATTGAATCGTCGTGAATAAGAATAAAATCTGAATAAATTATTTCAGAACTTTGCGCCTCGAAACGAATTCATTGAAAACACATATCAAAGCCCACTGGGCACTATTTTTCACTAACTTTTTCTTTGCCGTAAACTATAACATATTCAAGTACTTTACGCAAAATGAGATAGCCGGGCCTTATGGCATTAACCTGGTCAGGGCCGGGGGTACCATGCTTTTATTCTGGCTTTTATTTTTATTCAGAAAGGGCAATCAACGGATCGAAAAGGTTGATCTGCTTAAACTGGCCTTGTGTGCCTTTGCCGCTATCGCGGTTAATCAAATGTTGTTTCTCAAAGGACTTTCCTATACCTCTCCGCTTCATGCGTCTCTGTTAACCCTGGTTTCTCCGGTATTGATTGTTTTATTTGCATCCTTTATTCTACGCGAAAAGATCGGAGCCGTTAAAATCAGCGGACTGGTTTTTGCCTTTGCAGGGGCTGTGCTTTTGCTGTCAGGAAAGGAAGTGCATAAGGGCGATAATTATATGTTGGGCGATTTATTGGTAATAGCCAGTTCTATTTCGTATGCATTTTATTTTATCCTGGTAAAGCCGTTGATGGAGAAGTATTCGGCCATTATGGTTACAAGATGGATTTTCACCTTTGGCTTTCTGATGATTCTGCCATTTAGCCTCTCGGAAGTTGCAGCCATTAACGTAGGCGCTCTGACTTCTACAGACTGGTTTTTTACTTTCTTCATGGTTTTTGCCGGTACTTTTCTGGCTTATCTTTTTAATGTGTATGGACTTAAGGAATTGAGTGCATCCATGGCCGGCACTTATATCTACCTGCAGCCATTGCTTACAGGTGTGATAGCCACCCTATTTTTGCATGAAAAAATCACTCTTTATAAGGCTCTGGCAGCCATTTTAATCTTTTTTGGATTGTACCTGGTACAAAGAACACAACAAAAAATTACCGGGTCATTTCACGGATGAAGTTTTTTAATTAAACCATTCTTTATCTTTGACGCTAAACATTATATATGAAATTCATTGTTTCCTCAACTCAACTTCTAAAACATCTGCAACAAATTAGTGGTGTATTGAATACCAACACGGTTCTTCCCATCCTGATGGATTTCCTTTTTGAAATAGAAGACAACCAATTAACGGTAACAGGAACAGATTTGGAAACAGTGGTGAAAGTGAAAATGGAAGTGGAAGCTAAAGAGGCGGGCAAAGTTTGTATTCCTGCCCGGATATTGATTGACTCATTAAAAAATATTCCTGAGCAGCCGCTGACATTTAACATCGATTCTTCGTTTGCCGTTGAGATCACAAGCGATACCGGTAAGTATCGGGTAATGGGTGAGGATCCTGAAAACTATCCCAAAGAGCCGCCGGCTGAAGAAATTAATTCGTTCAAAATGCCTGCTTCGGCCATGCATACCATTA
>JBIQMB010000009.1:0-19080 GCA_044463745.1 Chitinophagaceae bacterium
AAAAAGACAGAGCAACATCTAAACTCAAAGACCTTGACAGTGTCTTTGATAAGAAGAAGGAAAAAATCCAGGGTCAGATCGGTGAAGTAAATGGAAAATTAAAGGACTTAAAAACTGCCAGAAACAAGTACAGTTCGATCGGTATTGATAATATCCTTGAAAGGGTTTCAAAGAAGATTTCGCTGGAGTTGGAAAATAAAAATCTCCTGAGTGAAAAAGAAATCCTCACTTCTCAATTTCTCGAAATCAAACAACGCCATGAAGCGCTTCTCAAACAGCTGGCAAACCAGTTTAAAGAATTTGAAAATATCAGACAAACAGAAAAATTTACTGCCAAAGAAACTTTTTTTCGCTTCAAAGAAGAATTAACCAGCCAATACGATTTGCTTTATGAGGAGATAAAAACACAGCACGCAGAAGGATTGGAAGTGGCCAATGCGCTTGTAAAGGAAAAGGACATCGCAATCACGGGTAATAGAATAAAACATTCAGAAATAAAGCACAAGCGATTTTATGAAAAGGAAATTGACGCTTGCATGGCAAGCATTTCAAATTTGAATTCGGCGATTACAAAAGATGAAAACGCGATTCAACAGGCGACAGAAAAAAAGAAGAATATTGAAAAGGAATGGTTGCTTGAAGAAAGCGGAGTTAAAGAAGACACCAGACGAAAAATTGAAAAGCAAAACGAACTGCTATTAAAATTGAATGAATATATTTCGGCTATTGATGCTAAGATCGAAAACAGTAAAGACTCTCTTTATGGCTGGCTGAATGAGCAAGTTCCCGGTTGGGACAAAACAATCGGAAAAGTCATTGACGAAGATCATGTTTTGTATAAGACAGGATTAAACCCCCGAAAAATTTCCCATACAGATCTCAGTCTCTATGGCGTTAGCATTGACACAAATGAGATTGACAAAAAGGTTAAGACTGTGACTGACCTGCAAAAGGATAAAGATGATTTCAAAAATCAGATTATCGCTATTCAAAAACTTGTTACGGACATAGAGTCCAATTCAAATAATGAACTTGAAAAACTAAAAAGAAGATTCCAGCCAAAATTAAAAGAGCAGAAAGATATTGCCGGCATCAGTCAATATCAAATAGACCAGAACAAATTTAAATCAGAGGAAGCAGGCGTTCGTTTGCGTGAATGGAGAACAAGGGCTACCAACGAAAAGGAAGCTGAATTAAAATTAATTGACGATGCCATAGCTAAGTTGAGCGAAGAAAAGACAGCAGCCGAAGAACAAGTTCAAAAAATTGAAGGCAGCATTACCAGATCGGTGAATGCCAAAAAGAAGGAGAAGGAAGGAAAAGTAAAAGCAGAGCAGCAAAAATTAACTGACACCATTGCCAGGATTGATTTGCTGATTGAAAGTGAAAAAATCTCCATAGCTAAAAAGGAAGCCGAAATAAAAGACAAACAGAAAAAAGAACTTGATATAAAAGGGGCGGACACTGAGCGGTTAAGTGAAATTGATTTGCGACTTTCTATAATAGAACCGGAACTTATTTTCATTGACAATAACCGCGATACTGTTGCTGAATACAATAAAGACAAGCGGGAATTGTTTGACAAAGAAGATGCTTTCAAAAACAAAAAAACATTACTTGAGAATCAGTTAGAAACAGAATCAGCAAAGCATAAGCAACAACAGGAAAAGCTTATTGAGGAGATCGCACTTCACAATGCAGATATAGAATCAATAGATAAAATCCTCGCTGGTTTTGAAGCGGACTTAGCAGCTTTTGACAATTTTAAAAAGACAGATGTTTACCCTTCAGCAGAGGCTTTCATTGCCGGATTCTCAGATGAAAACAAAACCGAACTTTCATGCGCTTCATTAATTGCTGAATTACAAACGACTGATAACACCATCACCAGGCGATACATTGAACTGCAAGAAGCCATCAATAAATTCACGGGCAACTTTCAGGAGAATAATCTTTTTAAATTCAAAGTAAAATTTAGCGGAAAGGCAGATTATTTTGAATTTGCCGATATGCTGAAAGAATTTGTTGAAGAACATAAATTGAGTGAATATATAACGCGGGTTGAAGAAAGGTTTGCGCACATCATCCGCAGAATAGGCATTGAAACCGGCGACCTTATTTCAAAGGAAGGTGAAATAAGCCAGGTAATCAGGGATATAAATAACGATTTTGTTTCCCGAAAATTTGTTCAGGCGATAAAAAGTATGGAATTAAGAACCAAGGAGAGTGCTAATAGAATTTTTGGGTTGCTGGTGGAGATAAAGAAATTTAATGATGAAAACCCTTTTGCTTTTGGAAAACCAGATTTGTTTAATTCAAACGAACAGGTAAATAAAAACGAAAAAGCAATATCTCTGTTAAAACAACTTATAAAAGAAATGGCCGCAGGCAAAGAAAAGGAAATCAATCTTTCAGATTCTTTCGAACTGGAGTTTAGAATTGTAGAAAATGACAATGATTCCGGTTGGGTTGAAAAACTGACCAATGTAGGTTCGGAAGGGACAGACGTGTTAGTGAAGGCCATGATAAACATTATGTTGCTAAACGTTTTCAAAGACCGGGCAGCCAAAAAACACAAGGACGATTTCCGCCTGCACTGCATGATGGATGAAATTGGTAAGCTGCACCCAAATAATGTGAAGGGAATTTTGAAGTTTGCGAACGACAGAAATATTTTATTGATAAACAGTTCGCCTACTTCATACAACGCGACCGATTACAGATACACTTATCTGTTAGCAAAAGATTCCAAAAATGTGACAAGCGTGAAAAGATTGGTTAGAAAAATTCCAAAGCCTGAATCAGAAATGCCAACCGACACAAAATGAAGATCCCCATTCATATCGCCGAAAAACTTTTACAACTTTTGCAGGGCAAACGTATCCCATCAAGTATGGCCCGCCATCCCATAATTGAAGCGCTGGTTTTGGAAGGAATTATTCATAGAACGGGAAGAATTCAAAAATCACTTTTGCTTACGGACAGCAAAGCATTGGAAAATTATTTACAGAACCATTTATCCATCAATAACCTTGAACAATACATTCAGATCAGGCAAAAAGAATTCGTAACCCGAAGTGAGCTTGTTTCTGTCTCTTCTGATTCAAAACTTACAGCCGTCAGAACATTTAAAGGTTTTTTGGTGAATTGCTATATCCCCATTGAGGCAAGGCTTTACGAAAAACCATTAACAATCCATCCCGTTGACGGAACTTTTCAATTCATTTACGACTTTGAAGGGTTCTCACTCCCATCAGATATCACAATTGTCGGGGTTGAGAACCCTGAAAACTTTCGATACATCGGCAAGCAGAAATATTTATTCAGAGATATCAAACCACTATTCGTCAGCCGGTATCCCCAAAACCAAAGTAAAGACTTAATAAAATGGTTACAGGCCGCCCCGAACAACTATTTGCATTTTGGTGATTATGACTTTGCCGGCATAGGCATTTACCTCAATGAGTTTAAGAAGCATCTTACAAACAAAGCAACCTTCCTGGTTCCCAACAATATCGATGCATTAATAAAAAAGTTTGGAAACAGGAGCCGGTATGATGAACAGCCATTAAATTTTGGCACAGATGGCATTTCTGAACCAAGACTTCTTGAATTAATTAACACGATTCATATAAGAAGAAAAGGTTTGGATCAGGAAATATTCACCAATAGCCCTATGATCTGAAGCATAAAGAACTTTCAGAAAACGTGAGGGATAAAACGTTAAATTATCTGCTGGTTTATTTTGTGATAATAGCAGCTACCATCATTCTGGCGCATCTTTCTTATGAATTTTTTGAAAAGAGATTTTTAAAAATAAAAACAAAATATGCAACGGTTAAGAGCTCAAATACGAAGGACGGCGCATAGGTTTCCCATACAATATCTTAACCCAACGCAGATGAAAATAAACCCTGGCCCGGATATTCCTGACAATATTTTAATATCCCCCTTTTTTCAGCTTGAAAAAAAGATGGACATTTACAAATCTGCCTGCCTGAACCGGCGGCCCTAAAGCTGAAAAAAAACAGATAAGACGAGCAGACAGACAATCACCGCATTTTTCAAAACTAAAGTTTATATAGAACCCCGAAAAAGAGGGACAAATAACTGCAATGTGACAAAGACATGCGGTTGACATCCCAAACCAAATCATTAACGCCATGAACAAACCGCGCTGCTTGTTTTAATCAGCGTATATGTATCATTTTTATACCAGAAAACAAAAAGTATGACAATCAACACATACAAATTCATTTTAACTACACTTATGATCGGTTCACTTCTATTACCCGATCTGAACTTGAATGCACAGTCTAAACTGAAACAAAGTAACCAGTCAGACTCAATCGGATTAGAAAGCTTTTTAACAGTACAACACGATTATGTAAAAATTCCGATTACCAAATTGGCCACCGGTCACTTACATATCCATGTCGTGCTTAATGGTGTTGATGGAGATTTTATCCTGGATACCGGAGCAGGTGCAGCCGTAGTGGAAACGAATAAACAAAACAAGTTTCATCTGACGAGGGAAGATGCTTCCAAAACAAGCGGTACCGGCACCGGAGGAACGCAATCAATCCAAAAATCTGTCAATAATACCATTAACCTCGGAGGATTAGTTCTACCTGAATTTAATATTTATATGATGAACCTTGATCATGTAAATAAAGCATTTACTTCAATGGGTCAGCAAGAGGTTGATGGTGTTATTGGTGCGGATGTGTTGACCCAACATAAGGCCATTATTGACTATTCAAACCTTGTTTTATATTTACGAAAATAAAGGCCGTAATATCCGGGCCTGACCTTGTATAACCAACGTACCCCTTGCCTGCATACGCCAGACGAAAGAATTACATAGGCAAAGGCAGAAAATTAAATTAACTCATTAAATAATTATCGTTTTACAATAATTTATTTATACATTTGCCTCGTCATTACAAATTGAAGTCTATGCAAAGGGCAAAACTGATATCAAAAATACTGTTCTATTTCACCCGTGGTTTCGCGATTATCTACTTTGGTATTGCGCTGTATTCGGCGGTTTGTTTGCTTACGGGTTGGTCCGTTGCCGATTATGAAGAAGGAAAGTATTTCCATATTTTTTACCCGCTGACGACACGTACTTTGATGAACGTCGATAATAACACGCCCTATATCCTGTTTGAGTTTTTGATACCCCTGATCCTGTACGGACTTTTCTTTTTGTTGGCAAGCAATGTTTTCCGGGTATTTCACCGGCCCAGGCTTTTTACCCGCTACGGAATTAAACAGCTCCAAAATTTCTATCTCGCCAATTGGATACTTCCTGTAAGTGCCATCATACTTGCGTGGATTTTCGCAAGCGTCGAAGATTTTGCCTTCGCCCTGGCCGTCATACACTTTATTCTTGGAATCTTTGTTTACTTCCTTTCGGCGATTTTTAAACAGGGAATGAATTTACAAAACGAACAAGATTTATTCATATAACCATGCCAATCGTTGTCAACCTGGATGTAATGCTGGCCAGACGAAAGATGCAAAGCAAAGAGCTGGCAGAAAAACTGGGAATTACCCCTGTGAATTTATCCCTGTTGAAAACAGGAAAAGCCAAAGGCGTGCGCTTTGAAACCCTGGCAGCAATCTGCAAGGTTTTGCAATGCCAGCCCGGCGACATCCTGGAATATGTAGAAGAATAAGCGACCGCAACTAAAGCCTAAAAAAAACAGCCCAATGGGCTGAATGGAACCCTATTGCCCTAAACCAGACATAAAAATGAATACACTTTCTATCCGAAATCTTTCGCTGATTTACAGCAACAACACCAAAGCCGTTGACGATATTTCCCTGAAAATAGAAAACGGCATGTTTGGCTTATTAGGACCAAATGGCGCCGGAAAATCATCCCTTATAAAAACGATTGCGGGCCTTCAACGGCCCACATGGGGGAATATCCTGTTCAACGGTGTTTCCACAGTTAAAAATCCTGATTTCATCAAAAAGCAACTGGGCTTTCTTCCGCAGGATTTTAATGTCTATCCGAAAATATCCGCCTGGCAGTTGTTAGAACATTTGTCTATTCTTAAGGGTTCAAACCAGTCAGGAAAGCGCCGGGAGCAGATATCCTCCCTTTTACAAAAGGTAAATCTGTACGATAAAAGGCACCATGAAGTACGCACATTCTCGGGCGGCATGAAACGGCGTTTTGGTGTAGCCCAGGCTTTACTGGGCTGCCCGAAATTGATTATCGTAGATGAGCCAACAGCCGGCCTGGACCCGGAAGAACGTAACCGCTTCAATGAACTCCTGGCCGAAATAGGACGGGAAATAATCGTGGTTCTTTCCACCCATTTGGTAGAAGATGTCAGAAACCTGTGCTCAAACATGGGGGTAATGCAGAACGGAAAATTGCTCTGCGTTGGGAATCCTTCAAAATTGACCAATAACCTCAAAGGAAAAATCTGGACGAGGCCCATTTTAAAATCCGAATTACCAGGACTGCAATCTAAATACCGCGTCATCAGCCATCAGTTGGTGGAAAGACACATGCTCATTACTATTTTCTCAGAAGAGCATCCACAAGGTTTCAAGAGTCTGGAGCCTACCCTTGAACATTTCTATTTCTTCACCTTAAACCAACATCCCTGATGAAGGACATCTTACTGTTTGATTTGATCAGTTTTCGTAAAGGTATTTTAAACCACGCCATCATGATACTTTTAATAGGCGCGGGTGTTTTTTGCGGAAAAAACTTCAATATGTCGGTCGGCGAAGGGATTTTTTTAAACGGCTCTTACACTACCGGCTTTATGGTTGCTTTTTTAAGTCTGTCGATTGTATTTATAGCCACGGTTATCGGAAGCCGTTTGCTTTTTAGGGAGTGGGATGCAGGAATAGACCAGATCATGTTTTCATTGCCTCTTTCAAAAAAGAATTTTGTCGCTGGAAGGTTTGCTTCTTTTACCCTATTGGTTTTTGCATGTTTTTCCCTTGTTTTCCTGGGTTTTGTAACCGGGCAAATTGTAAGAACAGGTTCGGAAATGAGGGCCGGATTTCACCTCTTTTATTACCTATATCCACTGCTCGTATTTGGCCTGATCAATACAGTCATCGTTTGCAGCTTTTTATTTTATGTGGCCATTGCGACCAAAAACAGAATGTTGGTCGTCATTGGGGGATTGTTGATATACATCTTATATATGATCGGGCTTGTATATTCTGGTTCCCCGTTTATGTCCAACTCCCTGCCGCAATCTGAATGGGCCCAAAAAATCTCTGCCATATCCGATCCCTTTGGTTTGTCATCCTACTTTTATACCAGCAAAGGCTTTACTGCTGCCCAACGCAATGTACTCCTGGTACCATTGACGGGCTTCTTCCTGCTCAACCGGATTCTCGTTATTGGAGTATCTATGCTTTTGGTATTTTTAGGGTACAGGTCGTTTTCCTTTACACCTCCCGCTAAAGATTCATCCCGGAGTAGGGAAAAGGCAACTGCGGCTAATCAACCTGTTTTCAACCGGCAAAATGATATGTTAGCCCTTAGCCCTGTATTTAATTTTTCATCGGGGATTCAATCTGTCATATCCTATGTCAAAATCGATTGGCTATACATTTTTAAAAGTGTGGCCCTGTCGGCGGCTTCTGCTTTATTGTTATTTTATGTGGGAATGGACATGTATGCCGAAATAGAAAAAGGCATCCGACTTCCACAAAAATATGCCTCTTCAGGATTGATGGCCTCCACCATTAATGAACACTTTTATTTGTTGGGCATCTTGCTCACGGCTTATTTTGTAAACGATATCTTTTGGAGAAGCCACATCACAGGCTTTTCGCCAATTGAAAATGCCACCTTTTATTCGAAATCAAAAATGGTAGCTCATTGGCTAAGCAGCAATCTGTTGATCTTGCTTTTTACGTTGTTATTGATAGCAGAAGGTATTTTATTTCAATATATTTATGGGTATGTCCACCTTGATATAAAGGCTTATTTGGGGGTGCTTGTTTTCAACACCTTGCCACTGATTCTATTTTCGGCTTTTTTGATATTGATCAATGGTTTGCTAAAAAATAAATTCATGGCGCTGGGTTGTACGGTCATGGTTACCCTGCTTTTCGCCACCCCCGTTTCCGCTGAATTGTTCAGCTTGCCTTTGCTGCGCTTTTTCTCAGGATATCAGGGAACATACAGTGATTTTAATGGTTACGGAATTTACTTAGGTACATTTGTAAGTCGGCTGATCTTTGGATATGGCATCATCGGCATCCTGTGGATGATTTTTATATTGATAAAAAGAAAGACACGGAAAGGGCCGGCCATCGCTGCCATATTTGTTCTGTCTTTATTTTCTGTTTATGGCGCAGCCGCCTTTCTGAAAGGTTACCGTCCCAAAAATGAAATGCAGGAATGGAAGTGGGCGGCCACCTATGAAAAACAGTACCGAAAATTTCAAGATTTTTCGCAGCCGACTATTACCGATGTCAAAACGAGCATAGACCTTTATCCATCCCAGAATGTATACGTTATCAGAGGAAGCTATGTATTAAAAAACCTGAGCAACCAAACCGTCGACAAAATACTGATCAATTTCAACAAGGATCTGGAAATAGAAAATGGAAGCTTTCATTTTCACAACCAAATTGTACAAATTGATGAACGGCAAACAGAAATAGACCTGCTCAGGGCGATGAAACCGGGTGAGGAAGCCGCGCTTACTTTCAAAATAAGTTATCATTGGAAGGTGGTCAACGGACATCAATCTTTTAATTCCATTATCCGAAACGGATCATTTATACGCATCAGCCGCTACTATCCTTCCATTGGCTACCAACCGGGCTATGAGCTTGAAAATGCATATCAAAGAAAAGAATTTGGTCTGGGCCAGCCCTCACCCATAAAAAAGCTGGAAGCCCCCAAAACCAATCCGCAGGATTTTATAAACCTGGATATGATTATTTCGACAGAAGCCGGTCAAACGGCTATTGGCACTGGTGAATTGACACAGCAATGGAAAACGGGTAACAGGCAATATTTTCATTACCGTCCGCAACAACCGGTCCCTTTTCGGTTTGCGGTTTCCTCGGCAAATTATACCGTCAAAAGGTCAACCTACGATGATATCAGAATCAATGTATACTACCACCCGCAACATTTTGAGAACGTCCAGCGATTGATTGATAATGCCAAACTGGCCCTGGCGTATTGCACACAAAATTTTGGCACGTATCCCTTCAAATCCATCACTTTTGCCGAGGTTTCTTCTTTTACCAGAGGAATTAATGCGACAACATACCCCGCCGTAATATTTATGGCAGAAGATATCTCATTTCATGCCAACCTAAAGGCGGATAAACATCAGGATGTCATCAATGAGCTGGCCGGACACGAGGTTTCGCATGTATGGTGGGGTAATAATCAAATTTCGCCCGATGATCGGGAAGGCGCGCCTATGCTCACCGAAACCCTGGCGATGTACACTGAAATGATGATTTGCAAAAAAATATACGGTGAGAAAAAAATGCTCGAAAGATTAAAGGTGCAGGTGCAAATTTATGAGGCATCCAAAGGATTCGCACATAATCAGCCATTGTACAAGGTAACCGATGAAAACCCGCACATTTATTACGCCCGGGGGGCCATTGCTATGGTCAGGCTTAGTCAGCTTTTAGGCGAACAAACGGTAAATAAGGCTTTGCGATATTTTCTTCAAAAATATAAATACCCTAACAGGCCCATCACCACCGATTTATTAAACGAATTTTATCAGGTTTCTGATAAAAAATATCACCACAGAATCGAACAAATCTTTACGAAGATGCAGGCTATAGAGCACGTAAGCGGTCTATAACCAACGGCACTTTGCAGCCCCATTGTCTCCCACCCAAACAGGGCAACCACACCTGCTTCTCAGATCCCCGTTTCAATACCTGTCACAATTTCGAAAATAAAAGCCTTTTCAAAAGAGATATGCGGCAAAGCCTTTTTGCCATTCTATCTCTACCAGATTTACCTGTTTCGCTCAATGGTAACTTTGGTTTTTTCAAATAAGGAAAGAGGAAACGGCTGTCAAAGACCTCCTAAATTTATTATACCTTTATAGTTGCTGCTTCTTTCGAAAGCGATAATTAATAGCAACATCCAAAAACAGCAGATGCCCATATCGGAATGATCCGGGATTTACAGTATAAAAAGATGGGATATATTTTAGGCCGACCTGGAAATAACTGGTAAACCGCCAGGCTACGGAACCTGAGAGTCCCAGTCCAACCTCTTGTCCCCTGTACACGGGAAAAGATTCGTAAACCGGAAATAATCCAACCGTATTCCACTTCTCAAAGGTTGTGCGTGACAAACTTAATCCATAAGCAATCTGAAACCGATGCCATGCAAACCCGTGAAACACATCGATATAAGAACCGAAGGACCGGTCATATTCACCCATAAAGTCCACCGGTGCCGGAAAAGGGACTAAAAAATCTGTCAGCGTGCCGGCGCCTATACCCACAAACCGATTGTCGCGATAGACATATTCGGCGCCTGTGGTGATACCCAAAAAACCGAAAGCAGCGCCCATGCCGGTTTCTTGTTTTATTACAAAATAATTGCCCTCCGGTACGGACATTTTTAACCGCCAATCTCCCTTTTTCATTGCCAATCGTTCACGGACAGGAACCTCCGCCTCCGGGGTATACTGCCTCACCGGCACCACGCGTGTTTTATACTTCAAATTGGGTTGGATACTTTTATCCTGGCCGATCATGACATTTTCAGGATATGTGAATCGTTTCGAATTTGACAGATCAATCAAATGCCCCAGAGGCATCGAACCATTCACAATATTTCCCACAACAAATGCAAGTGAGAGCTTAGATGGTATGCGCACCGACCTGGATATAGAATCCTGCCCTATCTGTAAATGCAGCGGCTTATCAGATCGTGCTACCCTTAACTGAACCGGCGAATGATAAACCACGGTATCCTTATTAAATCCTACGGGGATACTGTCGGGCGTGGTAAATACATTTACCGTCGTGTATTGGCCATGAAAAATTGTGGCACAGGAACTCAGGAATAGCGCCGCCAGGATGAAAAAGCCTGGTCTCATCATACTTTGGCACATATTGTTCTAAGTAAAAAAAAGCGTTTTTAATCGTCTATTCGCTGTTGCCTGATACCTTTTGGTAAGCTTTGATAAACAATGCCCCCAGATTTTTTTGCGGCGGAATATAATCTTCAAACGTCTCTTTCAGATATTTTGGTGCCCGGCTAAATTGGCTGGACAGTGTGCTCCACATTTGCCGCCAGTCAATATCTTTACCTTCTCTGAGCGTATTATCCATGGCATCGATGATCGGCTTGTTTACATTCATGGCGCCGGTTTGTTTACTGCTGATGATATGGGCTTCAGGTGCGTAATCCAGAATAGTTTTCAGATTTTGATATCCACCACAGCTACCGAGCATAATGATTTTTGCTTTTTCAGGTATCTGCCTGATCGTTGCCGGCAGGTGGTAACTATGCCCCCGATGGATGATGATACTGGGCACCAGGCCCTGTCCGGTCAGGTAATCGTTGAGTTTGGATTGGGCTTCCAGGTCCTTACTGCTTTCATTATCCAGCGGCTTATTGGCATAAATCCAGATTGGTTTGCCACGTTTTGATTTGATCTCAACCCAATACGGTGTATTGGTAATTGTCCAGTCCGACGAGGGAAAACTGGTCATATAACTGGCGTAGGATTGGATGCCATCTTTATCGCCATAAAAAAACACCTGCTCCAGAATACGACCCTTCGAGTCGGCAAGTGATGCGTTGGAAACGGTGTAAATGGGTGGTATGCCAATAACTTCACTCAGGTCAATATTGTTCTTAGGGTCCGCGCTTAAAAAGATCGTTTTAAGTAATGTATAAATTGTAATACCCCGCTGATCATTTTGGCGCTGGCAACGCTGAAGATTCCAATCCACATTCTCCAGCATGGACTGCATCAGCTTGGGGTTGGCGATGCTGCCATAGCTATCGGCGACATCCACCGCATCTTCCAAAGAATTGGTTTTTTCCAGATTAAGCACAAAGGCCTGCATTAATTTTTCTGCATTCTCCGGAGCCATACTACGAAGAAATTCGTCAAGCCGGTTATACCCCGCCGCCAGTTTGATGAACTTTTTGAATTTATCAAAATTTACAGTTATCAGCAAGGAGTCACCGCGGGGGTTTGTACCCATCATCTGCATCATTCTGTCGAAGCTGTACTTATAGCTGGATGTATAGATTTCATTCTCACCAAGGATCATCATGTAATACAGATCCTGTGCACTCAGCGGATTCAGTGCGCGGAATCTGACCGGATTGGGCATCTCGTGCAGGTCATTGATGGGGTTGACGAAATGCTGAATGGCCCTTCGCTGCAACATATCCATCAATCCGTCTGAGCCAAACATTGCCACCGGGGTATCTCCCTTAATCATTCGTCCGTAATAATCAATTTCAGTCTGTACCAGTAGTTTATAATACCCCACACTATCGTAACTGTGATCGTCTGTGCCTGCCACTTTGCTAATGCTTTCGATGGTTTTCCGGCCATGAATTAAATCATCAAGGAAAGGGAAATAAAATAAAGCTCTTTTTTGCTTGCTCAGTTTTACAACTGCTTTGATGCGTTCATCATTCATACCGGCTATGAGCTTGCCTTGTTTGGTATGGGTACTCTGGGCGAAATTGTATAATTGAATGGGATTGTTTTGAAAAGCTACCAAAACAAGCGAATCTGCAAATGGCTCGTTAACGAATGGGCCCAGGTTGGCCAGAATTTTATCAGGATGCAGTACGGTGAACTTTTTAAATAAAACCAGACGACTGCGCTCATATCCCGGATTGTCAACAAATATAGATGCCACGATTTTTCCAACTTCATAAGGCGCCTGTTCTATATCCGGTATCATGCTCTGGCCCGTAATGTTCTTATAAAATACATCCGTGAATACGTCGATGAGTTTAGGTGTCAATGCCGGATTCAGATCGTGTTCTTTCCAGGCTACCATGTAATGGCGGAGCAGGTCTTCAATATACCGGAGGTAGCGCACCTTATCATTGTTGGTGACGATCGCATCATTTACCTCTACCTCATTGCGCAAAACATTTATTTTCCTGAATAGCGCATCCGTAATCTGCAAATTGATTTCTTCGTTCGAAACAGCGTCCAGCCTGCCATCCAACTGACCATCAGCCTTGTCTATACGATTTTGCGCTTCCACGATTTTTTCATGAAATACCTGCCGGCTCACCGGAATCTGCGATGTATCTCCGGCCCGCGTGATGCCGGAAGCCATTAACCATAAGAAGCAAAACGTAAACATTTTTTTCATATCGCGAAACACATTATCATAGAAATCAGTTCATACACTATCAAGTAGCGTGCAAATTTATACCTATGGTTTTCAAGTTTACATAAAATTACCGTAAATCACCAATGCATTAACCTTTTCTTAATACTGAAGATCAGCATGATGAATAGTGGCGATACGCTTCTGATAACGGATTTTTTCTCTTGTCGGACGCGTACCGCAGTGGATGATCTGCAGGCCATCGTGGGTGGCGCTGCCATATAAATGGTTCGTTCTGCCTTTAGAATCGGACCACAAAATGCTGCTTTACCAAAAACTCCTTTCTGAGAAACACAATGCCTATGAAAAACAAGTCGATGGTAAGCGTGACTGACTGATGGTCTTTTATTCTTTCCCAGGCCTTTTCCATCCCTTCACTCCAGTGTATATCGTCAAATATGAATATGGTATCAGGATGCGATTTTTCTAAAAAAGCATCAAAATAATCAACCGTGGGTTCTTCCTGATGGTTGCCATCTACAAAAACCAGGTCTACCCGTGGCAGTTCTTTCAGCACGCCGGGAAGTGTGTCTGAAAAGGAACCCCTTACAAGGCGAATATTATCAAGATCCGTGTGGTCAAAAAAATCTTCGGCTATGTCAGCCACCTTGCCGGCACCTTCAAGCGTCGTTACCTTTGCATCCGGTGAAGATAAAGCCAGATAGGCAGTGGTTGTACCCAATGAAGTTCCCAACTCTACAATCTGTTTGCATTGATAATAACGCGCAATTCTGAACAAAAGAGTTGCATATTTTTTCCGTTTCAATGAAGAGCGTGCAATCTCCGAAATCTTTCGTTCATTGCTATCGGCAACGGCACTTCCTGCTCCAAAATCTTCTATCAAAAGTTTTCGATCGCCCTTAAGTAATCTTTTTCGATATCGCTCAATCAGAAAAAAGGAAGAATGCTTTTCTTTACTGTTCAGAACATGAACAATGAAATCAAAAACAAATGGAGAATGTGTACCATGCCCATGCGCATTTGCGGCTCGCAGGTAATAGCCTGCATATTTTTTTGCTATTTGCCAGTGTGAGTACATCACAAACTATTTTCTTTCCCAAACCTCAAAGGTAAAAGCATAGTTATGTCTTGAATCTGAAGGATAATCTTCTTCAGATATTTTTGTCCAGTTTGCAGGGTCGAGAACAGGGTAATGCGTATCTCCGTCAATCGTAGCATGAACGCGCGTCAAATATACACGCTGAACCAGGTTGAGGGTTTGCTCAAAAATATGGCCGCCACCAATGATGAATATTTCGCGGGTGTCGGCATCCTTTGCCATATCAAGTGCGTGGTGGATATCGTGGGCTATCAAAGCTCCTTCCGGTTTGTAATCATCCCTGGAAGTAACCACAATATTGATGCGGCCCGGAAGCGGACCATTCATGGATTCAAATGTTTTTCTGCCCATGATAAGCGGCATGGCCCAGGTAGTATTTTTAAAAAACCGAAAATCATCGGGTAGTTTCCACGGTAGCCCACCATCTCTGCCGATAACATTGTTTTCAGAAGCCGCTACAATATGCGATATGATTCTTTCGTCAGCCAACACGTAAATAATTTAAACAGCCACAGGCGCTTTGATCGCCGGATGACATTGATAATTTTCTAAAGTAAAATCTTCGTATTTGAAATCAAAAATATTTTTTACATCCGGGTTCAATCGCATCGAGGGCAGCGGAAAAGGTTTGCGTGTAAGTTGAAGATGAGCCTGCTCAACATGATTGTTGTACAAATGCACATCTCCAAATGTATGAACGAATGTGCCGGGTTCCATATCGCATACCTGCGCCATCATTAAAGTGAGCAGGGCATAGGATGCGATGTTGAAAGGAACTCCGAGAAAAACATCCGCACTCCGTTGATACAACTGACACGAAAGTTTTCGTCTTCCATTTTCTCCCATCGAGGTATAAAACTGAAACAGGCAATGGCAGGGCATCAAGGCCATTTCCGGAAGTTCGGCAACATTCCATGCGCTTACAATCATACGTCTGCTATCCGGATTGGTTGTTAACTGTTGGATGACGTCCGAAATCTGATCGTACGTCTTGCCATCAGCTCCCTGCCAGCTACGCCATTGCTTACCGTACACCGGGCCCAATTCTCCTTGTTCATCTGCCCATTCATCCCAGATGCTCACCTTGTGTTCTTTCAGGTAGGCAATGTTGGTATCTCCACGCAAGAACCACAGAAGTTCATAAATAATACTTTTGAGATGAACCTTTTTGGTGGTTAAAAGCGGAAAACCATCCTGAAGATCAAAGCGCATCTGATATCCAAAAATGCTTCGCGTTCCTGTTCCGGTACGATCCGACTTTTCACTTCCTGTCGTCAGTATTTTATTTAATAAATCAAGGTAGGCCTGCATGCACGCAAGATAGGAAAAAATGAATGGCGCAGGATTATTGGTTTAAACTTTTGCGCTCGAATAGAGATAAAAGCTAAGGGAGTTTTTTAATATTTAGTTGATTATCAAATTATTATCAGAATCGGTATCAATAGAATTTTCTTCCTTCAAAAACCTGACCACCGTAATTAATTTCTCCTTGGGCAAACCCGCTTTTTTCTCTACATCATCAATCTGAACCGGTTGCTCTGTGCGCACAATTCCCAAAACATTCTCTACCTCCTTCATGGTTAACTGGTTATTTCTTTTGGATAAACACACATCACAAATGCCGCAGGGCAGAATGGCCTTGCCTCCAAAATACCGATTGATAAATACGCTCCTGCACTCTTCTTTTTGGGTGGCATAGGCCGTCATAGCATCAAGCCTTTCAATGTAAGCCGCCTTCCGGTCTGCAATATTTTTCATATTTACCTGCAGATCGCCAGCCACCACCCGGTTGTTCAAAAAATATATGCGGGGCAGGTCGCTTCGTGGATTATATTCAATAATCTGAAGCCTGTTTAACTCATTTAATTGTTGTATAATTTTTTCTTTTTGTTCATTTATAAACCGGGCCAGGATAAATTCATCAATAAAAGTGGATTGATCAAAAATCCCTTCGTAGCTACGGAGCAAACCTTTAATAACGGGGGTGAATTCCGGAAAGTCCTTTTCAAAATTATGCAGTGTTTCCTTGGAAGCCAGGAACTCCACGGTTGAAGAGACAAACAGATTATCGCTTAGTATCAGCATTTCTTCCTGTTCCAGAATTTTTAAAACACTGCTTCCGAGAATGGGATTCAGTTTAAATTTTTCTATAAAATCGCCCAGTTCAAAATCGAAAGAAAGTCCTGCACCTTTTCCGGCAGGCAACTGAAGATAATTACACAATGCGCCATACACTTCGCGAATGGCGGGCAATTCAGGAAACTTCAGAGGTATCCGGTTTTGCAGTTCATAAATTTCATCGGGGTGAAATAATAAGACAGCATAAGACTTTTTGCCATCCCTTCCTGCACGTCCGGCTTCCTGATAATAATTTTCCAACGCTTCCGGAAGATCGTAATGAACCACCGACCTGACATCGGGTTTGTCAATGCCCATTCCGAAAGCATTCGTACAACAGATAACCCTGGTTTTATTATGAACCCATTCATCCTGCTTCCGATTCCTTTCTTCGCCCGATAGCCCTGCATGATAAAAATCAGACTCTATCTTCCTGGTCTCTAATATCTGCGACAATTCTTTCGTCCTGCGCCTGCTTCGGCAATAAGCGATGCCTGACCCCGGAACCTTATCAAGTATTTCAATAATCTTAGTTTCTTTTGCCGGAGGTACAAATACACTATAAGACAGATTAAACCGATTGTAAGGTTGAGAAAGCAGATTAAAGCCCTTTCGAAATTCAAGTTTTTCACAAATATCTTTCTGAACCCTCGGCGTAGCTGATGCCGTTAAAGCCATTACCGGCACCCTGGGCAAATGCTCGCGAAGTGCTGCAATCCGGAGATAAGACGGGCGAAAATCATATCCCCATTGCGAGATACAATGCGCTTCATCCACCGTAATGAGATTGATATTTAAGAAGGGAAGATATTCAAGAAACAAGGATGTTTCCAGCCTTTCGGGCGATACATACAGAAACTTAAAGTCGCCGTGCATCGCATTTTCAAACTGGCGTTTCACCTCATGAAATTTCAGTCCACTATGGATAGCAAGCGACAGAATACCCCTTGATTTCAGGTTGGCCACCTGATCTTTCATCAGCGCAATCAATGGCGTGACGACGATGTTCAATCCATCCTGCATCAGCGCCGGAACCTGAAAGCACACCGATTTGCCGCCGCCTGTGGGCATGATGGCCAGGGTGTCGTTACCTGCCAGAATGGATTCTATGGCTTCGGATTGCAGACCCCTGAATTCATCATATCCCCAATATTGTTTTAATACCTCTTTCGCTGTCATAGGATAGTATAAATAATAAAATTATAATAGACTATAAATGGCAAAGGTAGCCAGCCAATGTTCGCCTCCGTATCCGCCCGAAGTAATATTCGGAAGGGCTTCGTCAATGAATTTTTTGGATTGCTCTGCAAACAATTTTTTCCATTTATGTCCTTCAGGAAGTGACGAAGCGATCCCCTTCATACACCAGGCTCTTGAAAAATAAAGACCATCCAGATGTACGATGTAATAATCCGACCGATCACTCACTTCCGGCTTTTGGCACAAGCGGCGAATGCTTCTGTCGGAAAAGAAAGAATCAACCCATTTCACAAATTCCTTTTGCGGAAACACCCTCCTCATCAGATCAGCAATTTCGAGCGAAGGAGAAAAAAAATCAGCCCCATCGGGCTCCAGCCAGGCCGGTGTATCTTTTTCATTTAAATAAAAATATTTTGCTTTCTCCCCGATTTGGCGTGCAAAAGCAGTATCTCCTGAACGTTTAGCCCAATCCCATGCAAAGGCTAAACCGAAGGCAGTATTTGTGTGCGTTCCTACCCTGCTCGGATAGGTTTGTTTGGGCAAATAATCTTTCCAGAGTTCAAGAATTCTTTTTGTAAGCGGTTGGAGTGCCTCATGCCATTGCCCGGCTTTTTCATTATTCTTCCAGGTCAGCAGCTCTTCATCCAACTTAAGCAACCATGCCCATCCATACGTCCTTTCATAACTTATAGATGCAGTGTATTTTCCAAAATACTCTGCCTCCTGTTTCATTTTATCAAGCTGAAACGAATTGTCGAGCAGGGCGATGATTTCCTGTTTATCTGCTATATCAGGAAAATCTTTTAGTAATCGAACTAACAGCCAATGCCCGTGCAAGGAGCTGTGCCAATCGAGACAGCCATAAAATACCGGATGCAACTGGCTGGGCAGCAGCCTGGCATCTATTTCACTATCAGCGAGGTGAGAAGTCTTGTTCGGAAATTCGACCGGAATGCATTTCATTGGCAATCGGCTAAGCCTTTCTGCTGTTTCAAGGTCGAGCCGGGATTGACCGGAGAGTGTGCCGGATAAAAAAATTATCAATGAAAAAGAGAGCATTGTTGCTAATCTCATAATGTTTTCTTTTTAGAAAATGACCGCTCAAAGATACCGCATATACAAACCGCGTGATTCAGCTCGAATAAAATTATATGGATAAAAACCAGATATCCCGATCATCAGAATCCGGCATGTGCCCATAATTGGCGCTACGGATATCAGCAGTTTCAAAGATATAGTTCAGGAATTGAAAAAAGGAAGATCAAAATCATAATTTCCGAGCTGAAAAGTGAACAGGTCTGGACAGAATTGCAAAATTCAAAAGTTCTTTT
>JBIQMB010000010.1:0-18596 GCA_044463745.1 Chitinophagaceae bacterium
CAGGTCGCCCATGCTTACTACAACCGGCTTTTCTTTTTTCATTAAAGTAATTTCTCTCCAAATTCCATCACTGGCCAGTGCACTTCCGCCCGGTGAATTTACTCGCAGCACAACTGCTTTTATGTTTTTATCAAGTCTGATTTTGCGGAGAAGGCTGATATAATTCTCACTGGCAACTACTTGATCGGTCGCTACCTTTCCGTCCACAATATTACCTTCAGCATAGATAATAGCCAATTTATCTCCTTTAAATGTTTTGTATTCTCTTGCCTGACCATAATCTTCCATACTCACAAATTTCAGCTTGTCTGTTTCCTTAAGGCCTAACTTTTTCAATAGTTCCGATTTAACCTGATCATCGTACCAGGTGCCGTCAATCAATCCGGCAGTCAGTGCATCATTTGCCGTCTGAATCGTTCCATTAATAGCAAGATTGTGAAGGGCGGCAGTGTCTATCTTTCGAGCCTGCGAAACCTCCATCAATAAATTAGAGTAGATATCATTAAGCAGCTCGGTTGTTTGTAACCTGTTTGGATCAGTCATTTTTTGTACCCTAAACGGTTCGGTTGCACTTTTAAACTTTCCCGCATAAAAAATCTGTGGCTCAATTTCCAGTTTGTCCAGCAGGCCTTTGAAAAATACGGTATTGATGGCCAGGCCACGCCAGTCGAGTCCTCCTTCGGGATGACAATAAATTTTATTTGCGGCAGATGCAACATAATAACTTTTTTGATCCATGGTTTCTCCGTAAGCTATTACAAACTTTCCGCTCTCTCTAAAACGCTGCACCGCATTACGAAGCTCTTCGGAGGTACCAAAACCATTGGGATTTTGTGAGGCTTTGATGTATAATACTTTAATAGCCGAATCACCCCGGGCATAATCGATCATCCTTACCACATCAAATAATCCCGGAACAGGATTCAGGTTATTACTTTCCAGAAGCGAAAGAAATCCTTCGGATTGCTGTTCGTGGTAGGTTTTATTTAAGTCGAGAACCAGTACAGATTTGTTTGCAACCTCCGGTTTGCTTCCCGATATCATCGACCCGATAACACCGAAAAAAATAAGCATAGAAATAATGGTAAACACGATCAATGCCAGAAAGGAGGCAAAAAAGATCTTAAAAAAACTTTTCATGGTTGATATTTGAAAAACAAATATAAGGGAATAGTTACCGGTTTAGAAGGTGCCCGCTTTTTCTTATTTTCTTCAGCGAAACAGAGGAGAAAACCGAAATATTTCTTTGTAAGGTCCTTGGGGCGAATCCAGGTTTCTTCAGCGTAAGGAAGGGAAGAACGCAGAGATATCCGCAGGGAAATTCGTTGTGAAACTTTGCGTCTTCGACCCTTTGTGACATTACTAAAAAAAAACCTATAAGGTTTCAAAAAACCTTATAGGTTTGATAGGCTTGCCTCCGCTACAATCCTCATTAACCAAAAGCGTCTGAAACTTAAGGTTTCCGCAAGGTAACCGGCTGTATCCGATAAGTATTCACATATCTTCCGTTTTGCTGTGCAGGTATCCACTTCGGCCCTTTGCGGATAGCGTTGACCGCTATTTCGGCCAGCTTTGTTCCCTTCATGGTTGCAGCATGTACATCACTCACATTTCCTGTTTTATCCACAATAAATTTCACCATGCAGGTGCCATAATCGGCATCCGTAAATTCGTCTAATTCCCGTTCTATCGACCGTTGCACATACTTCAGCCATGCATTATTACCACCGGGAAAAGAGGCCTGAATATCCACATTGATAACGATTGCATCACTTTCATCCCTGACACTAACGGGGGCATTCCCGATTACATTAGAACCCGTGATGGTTTCAGGCGGTGCGATGACTCCGGTATAATCAATCCCCTCCTGCGTTTTAACGCTTATCTGCGCTTTTTCCAGGGCATTCATATCCGGTGGAGGAACAATCACTTCATTGTCGGGAGTGATGGTGGCCCGGGTGTATTGAAGGGTTGCAACGGGCTTCGCTTTCTGCGCAGCAGGCTGTTCAGGAGCAGGCATTAACTTCTTCTCTTTTGGCGCATCTGTAAGTATCGTCTCGTCTACGAAAATTTTCTTAAATGGAATTACCTCTCCCGGGGTTCCTGAGAATGCCGAAACCAGATAAACAACAGCAATAGTAAGCAACATGCCACCCAAAGCCAAAAGCAAACGGCGATGATAGGTTCTCCTCAGTTGGTAGGCACCGTAATCTTTATTCTTGTCTGCAAACAGGATATCCAGCAAGTCGGACTGTAAAATTTGTTGTGCGTCCATGATCAGAGTGTTTACCTAAAAGACGAATTTCTCCGACAGATTCCATAAAATATTTTTTATCGGTCTATAGAAAAATAAATAATTTCATACCGGCATTTGCCGTAGCAACGGGAGTTTTTCTCAAAATTTTCATTAGCAGTTTCACCAATTCATATCCTAACGATTTCCGGAGTATCCTAATACATAGAACTGACATATAATTTTTACCTATAAAAATTCACCCAATGAAAATTTTATTTTTCTTATTATTGAGCATTATCAGTTCCATTATGACCCAAGCACAATTCAATAAAGCAACAGCACCCATTGCTGACGTAAAACCCCATACCCGTACCATTCACGGAGAAAGTGTAACCGATAATTATTACTGGATGTACGATTACTTTGGCAAAGGGCCTGACAGTAATAAAGTCATCGAATATCTGAATAAAGAAAATGAATATTTCGATGAAGTTATGGCACCAAATAAGGGGTTGCGCCAAAAGCTTTTTGATGAAATGAAAGCAAGAATAAAGGAAGACGACCAGAGTGTTCCGGCATTTAGGGACGGCTATTTTTATTACAATCGGTCCGAAAAAGGAAAGCAATATTATAAAGTTTGCCGGCGAAAAGGTTCCATGAATTCACCGGAAGAAATTTTGCTTGATGTGGATGAAATGGCCGAGGGTAAACCTTATTATGCAGTGCGGGGCATGGCTGTGAGTTCTGACAATCAGTTACTGGCATTTGGGGTTGATGATGTAAGCCGACGTCAATATACCATCTACATCAAAAGACTGGAAACAGGTGAATTATTAACCGATCAGATAATCAATACCGAGGGAGACCCATGCTGGGCCAACGACAATAAAACCCTCTTCTATACCTCGAAGAATCCGGCAACCCTTCTCTCCGAAAAAATAATGCGGCACCGTTTGGGTGAACCATCTACGAAGGATGTAGTAGTTTACGAAGAAGCTGATAAATCAAACTATATCGGCGTAGAAAAAACAAGGAATAAAAAATATATCCAAATCGTTTCAGAAGCTACATTATCCTCTGAAGTGCGATTGCTGGATGCCAACAATCCTGAAGGAGAGTTTGTTGTTTTCCAACCCCGGATGAAGGATGTGCTTTACCAGATATTTCCGGTAGAAGACCGTTTTTATATACTCACCAATAAAGATGGTGCAGAAAACTTTAAACTGATGGAGTGCCCTTTGATTGAAACCTCTGCTTCTGCTTGGGAAGAGGTCATTCCGCACAGAAAGGATGTTCTTCTGGAAGGTGTAACGGAGTTCAAAGATTTCATGGCCATTCAGGAGAGAAGGAACGGGCTAACGCGCATCAGGATAAAAAAATTATCAGATGACAGTGACCACTATATCGACTTTGATGACCCTGATTATACAACACGACTTCTTCCTGGCCAGCAATATACCAGCCACGAAGTCAGGTATTTCTTTTCATCCCTTGTAACGCCGGCATCCACCTTCGATTATAACATGATCAGCCGAAAAAAAGAATTAAAAAAACAAACGGAAGTAGGCGGCGGATTCAATGCTGAGGATTACCAGAATGAAAGGGTGTATGCAAAAGCAAAAGACGGTACGAGCATACCCATCTCGCTGGTTTATAAAAAAGGCCTGACAAAAAACGGAAAATCGCCCTTGCTTCTTTACGGCTATGGAAGTTACGGCATCACCATGGATCCGGTTTTTAATACGAATGTACTCAGCTTATTAAACCGTGGATTTGTATATGCGATTGCACACATACGAGGCGGCCAGGAAATGGGCAGACAATGGTATCTGGATGGAAAATTAATGAAGAAGAAAAACACTTTCACTGACTTCATTGAGTGCGGACAATTTCTTATTAAAGAAAAGTACACCTCAGCAAAACATCTTTACGCGATGGGAGGCAGCGCGGGTGGCTTACTTATGGGAGCTGTAGTGAACATGGCGCCTGAAATGTGGAATGGCATTATTGCCGCAGTTCCGTTTGTGGATGTAGTGAATACCATGTTGGATGAAAACATTCCATTGACGACAAATGAATTTGACGAATGGGGAAATCCTAAAAATAAGGATGCCTACCTGTACATAAAAAGCTACAGCCCTTATGAAAATGTGGAAAGAAAAAACTATCCGAATATACTGGTAACAACCGGCCTGCATGATAGCCAGGTTCAATATTTTGAACCGGCGAAGTGGGTGGCCAAATTAAGAGCAATGAAGACAGACCAGAACATTTTATTATTAAAAACAGAGATGGATTATGGCCATGGCGGTGCAAGTGGCCGATTCGATTACCTTAAAGATGTGGCCATCAATTACGCCTTCATGTTATCACTGGAGGCCATAAAAGAATAAGTTGTTACATTCAAACTTTTGATTAATTTTAAAATTATTCTTCAAACTTTTGCCGTGGTAAAACTTACAGAAAAAGACATCGCCATAATGATTAACCATCTGCTGAGTAAGGACGATTACGATGAAGCCATGAAGCATTTTATGAACCTGAGCGAATCGCCTGATGTTATGGATCGTTCTGTAGATTTGCCTTATGATATGCAAGCGAGAATGGATGCCATTTTTCAAAAGACTTTTGAAATGGTGAATACGCATTTTAAGCTAAAGCCCGAACATCGGTTAATGGATAAAAAGCTCTTCTACATTAAAGAGTTCAACTTTATCCATGGCATTCTGTTAGGAACGACGATTTTCGGTGCTGCCATATTCTTCCCCGGCATCGGACGCGGCGCATGTTCCATCATCAGAATGGGTGATTCTCAAACCCACTTTTTGAGATTAACGGCCTTAACCCAACCTGAAGCGGAAGCATGACATTGTAAAGCCCAATGGATTTATCTTTAAAGACAGGATCTTTCTGATTGTGAACCTTTAAGTGCAGCACCCTTTATTTCACTATTGACCGAAATGATTATTTCTTCCGGGCCTGAGAAGAAACTGCCTGAAGCATGTCTGATATTTTCTCATTCCATCTTAGCTGCTCATCATTGTTAATGCTGTGCTTCGTTTCCCGGTCATACTGCTGCTGCATTGCCAGGCTTTGGTCGTAAACCTTGTTGAATATTTCACCCGTCAGCGTCTTAAAATTTTGAGCTGTAAACCGCGCTCGTTTTATTTCATCTACAAATTTACGTGCGTGCAGATAGGTAATATCAAAGTGTTTCTGTTCATGTTCAAGATGATAGGCGCTCTCGATATTTTTCTTTTTCCATGAATCGCTTTTGATAAAATAAGTATAAACGTAAATGTTAATCGTCATTTCTCTGGAATTGTATTCCATATCAGAATTAAACGCAAAACCGGATGATGTAATAGCACCTCCAAAATGCAACGGATCAGGTTTGCCCTTAAAATCAGCCCAGGTTAACTTACGATTTATATCGTAGTAAATTGTATCATTATTTATTTTATTGACCCTGTCCGGGTAATAAACATTCACATTTATTTTTTGGCCAAAAGAAATTGCAGAAAACATTATCAGGCAACCGGATAAAAAAAGTCTAAATACCATTGTGTGAAAATAACGCAGAAAGCATAATTTTCTTTCCAACAAAAAGTTAATCCAAAGTATTACAAAATCATTAAAAGATTTTATTGAAAAAAGAAGGACGATAGCTGCCGAACCTTTATTTTCCCTGCCTTAAAAAAATAATCCGAATGGTATGAATCAGGATTTTAAAGTCAACCGCAAGTGAAATATTTTCAACATAAATGAGGTCATATTTCATTCGCTCAATCATCTCCTCTACATTTTCCGCATACCCAAATTTGACCATTCCCCAACTTGTGAGTCCTGGTTTAACTCTTAATAAAAGGTCGTATTCAGGGTTGGTACGGCGAATGAGATCAATATAATATTCTCTTTCGGGGCGTGGGCCTACCAGACTCATTTCTCCTTTAATAATGTTCCACAATTGCGGCATCTCATCCAGTCGCCATCTGCGCATGACCTTACCCCATCGGGTTATGCGGGGGTCATCACTACTGCTAAGCATAGGCGTACCGGTTTCGGCATTTACCACCATACTCCTGAACTTATGAATAACAAAAGTTCTTCCCTTTAAACCAACCCGACGCTGCGAAAAAATAACCGGCCCTTTGGACGACAGCCGGGTACGCAGCGCTACGTAGGCAATCAACGGACTCAACAAAACGGATGCTAACAGAGAAACCGAAACATCTACCAGCCGCTTTATATTCTGTTCCCATGGCTGCCACAATCCGGTATGTAGCTGCACCAGCGGAATACCCATCACATTGGTGGTGCGAACCCTGCCACTCAAAAAATCAACCTTGCCGGGCAGCATCCGTACATTGACTTTTTTGGATGCGAATATTTGCATCGTTTTTTCCAATTCCCTTATCTCATCGAGTGGAATTGTAAGAATTATTTCTGAAATTTCAGCCTGGTCGATAACCGTTTCCAAACTGTCGAAGCTACCCAACAGCGCTACAGCGCCTTCCTGAGCACCACTGTCGCGAAACGGTGAAATGTATCCCTTGATTTTGTACCCGGAGTTTTCCTGATTATTCCTCAGATCATTGTAGAGTTTATTCGCCTCCAATTCATTTCCAATCACCAGCGTATTAAACCAAACTTCTTCTCTTTGCAACTGATGGTGCGCCACGTATAGCAGGATATATCGAAAAAGATAGGTGAGCACGAACTGCACAACGGCCGAGAAAAGGAAAAAGAAATAAAAGCCTTTGTCGAACGGAAATCCTTTGTAAAAAATATAAAAAATAAAAATCAGTATTGCGCCCGACAGCAAACTCAGAAAAGTAGAAAACAGTTCCTGTAACCTGGATTTGTAATAAATATTTTTATAGGCTCCGGATAAATGAAAAATAATAAGCCAGAAAATCGGATAAAGTACCAGTCCGGCAAAAAAACTTTTTCCTATTTCCATTGTACCATCCGACAGCGAAGTATAGAATAGAAAAAATGAAATCCACGTCAGTAATGAAGCAATAACATCAGCAATAGCATAGTGATATGGGTGGATGAATTTCTTCACAAATGGATCAGACAGTTTGGTTTCGGTTTATTTTTGTAAGAACCTGATGTGCTACCTCCATCGCGCGGTATCCGTCCAGTTCGGTCACCTCGGTGGGATGATTTTGCCTGATGGAATCCACAAAACTTTGCAACTCGCTCAGTATGGCATTCTCTTCTTTTATCTCCGGGGCAGCTACGGCAATGGTTCTGACCCCTTTGCCGGTTTCAATATCAAAAGTAAAAACATTTTCGTCTTCAGGGGTTTTATATTTAATGATCTCGGTTTTTTTATTCAAAAAGTCAATACCGATGTAAGCATCCTTTTGGAACAATCGCATCTTGCGCATCTTTTTCATACTGATTCGGGATGAAGTAAGATTGGCAACACAACCGTTATCAAATTCAATGCGCACGTTTGCAATATCGGGCGTATCGCTCAGCACCTGCACACCGCTGGCCATAATGGTTCGCACATTACTTTTTATAAGCGCCAGTATGATGTCAATATCATGGATCATCAGATCAAGAATAACGCTTACATCCGTTCCGCGAGGGTTAAATTGTGCCAGGCGATGAACCTCTACAAACATGGGGTGGTGAATGTGGTCTCGGGCCGCTACCAGCGCCGGGTTAAAGCGCTCAACATGCCCTACCTGAAATTTTATATTCGCTTCGCGTACCAGTTTTACTATTTCCCGTGCCTCATCCATGGTGTGTACAAGTGGCTTCTCAACAAAAACATGCTTGCTTTTCAGAACTGCTTTTTTACACAATTCGAAATGAGCTGTGGTAGGCGCCACTATATCCACCGCATCGCAGATATCGATTAAGTCATCCGGATTGCTGAACCGCGTTATCTGATATTCTTCCTCAACTTTTTTGCCTGTTTCGTCCGATGGATCATAGAAGCCAACGATCTGAACACCTTCAATGTTTTTCCAATTATTTAAGTGAAATTTTCCTAAGTGGCCCGTTCCGAAAACACCTATTTGCAACATTAATTTTTTGCGGCAAAGGTAGTAACCATTTCAGGTAATGAGAGGCGATATTCAAATTAATTGTCCACCACACACAATCCTTTCTCTTAATTGCATACATTTATTTTTTTAATGATGAAATTTCTTTTTCTAAACCGATACAAATCATCCGTCATTATGGCCTGCCAAATCAAATTACCAGCCCGATTTTTAATCCTGATTTCTTTTGTTGCCTTTTCCTTTCAGGTAAGCGCACAACAGAAACCGAATATCATTTTTATTCTTACCGACGATATGGGCTACGCTGATTTGGGATGCTACGGTAACCCGGTTATCCGGACACCTTTTCTGGACAGTCTGGCTGCAAAGGGATTTATGTCAACCAATTACATTGTTACCAGCCCTTCGTGCACGCCATCCCGGGCATCGCTTCTGACCGGAAGGTATGCTTCCCGATATAATCTCCCCGATCCCATCGGTCCCGGCTCTGACTTAGGATTGCCGGATGAAGAAATGACCATTGCCGAAATGCTGAAACCTCTGGGATATAAAACGGCTATGACAGGCAAATGGCATCTTGGAGACCGGTACGATTATCATAAACCAAATGGCCAGGGATTCGATTTTTTTTATGGCATGCTGTACAGTCAGGATTACCGGCATCCTTATGTAAATACGGATACGGTCATAAAAATTTTCAGAAATCAAACTCCTGAAATATTCAAGCCACACGATTCAACGCTCACCCGGCTATATACGAAAGAAGCCGTAGATTTTATCAACAAGCAAAAGGCCGGAGAGCCTTTCTTTCTTTATGTAGCGCATAATATGCCTCACCTGCCGGTTTATTTTGCTGCTCAGGCGCATGATTTGAAAGAGAAATCCGGTGGCCCGCTTGGTGCAGTTGTTTCGGAATTGGACCAGAGTGTTGCAACTATTTTTAATGCCGTAAAAGAAAACGGGCTTTTGGAGAATACGATTTTCTTTTTCAGCAGCGACAATGGACCGTGGAGCGATTATCCGCCGCGGATGGAGGGCGATGGGGTTACACGAAAGAACCATGCCGGAGATGCCGGTGTATTCAGGGGTTCCAAAGCCATGTCGTATGAGGGTGGCGCGCGCGTTCCCTTTATTGTTTACTGGAAAAACAGAATTGAGGGAAGCATTCGGTCAGCTTCTCCGATTAGTAATACAGACATCCTGCCTACGATTGCCGGATGGGCCGGTGCCGATTTGCCCAAAAATATTGTGCTCGACGGTCAAAGAATCGACCCGTTGCTCGAGGGAATCGTTTCTGATAAGGACTTCGTTCACCGTCCTGTTTTTATCGTTAATCATGGAAAGCCGGAAGCCGTAAAAGTGGGTAAGTGGAAATATCGCGATGCACCGGCCTGGCGCAGGCAATCCAATAATGAACTGGTACCGGCGATAACCGAACTTTTTGATATGGATGCCGACCCTTCGGAACGAAGCAACCTGATTGATGTTTATCCGGAGAAGGCAAAGGAGCTGAAAAAAATCTTTGATTCTTTTGATGCCTATGAGAGAAAATAGAGAGTGAATGCGGGTGTTTATGTCTAAAGCCGGTGGACGGGTTCAGATTTTTGCACTGTCTGAAGAAAAAAGAATGGTTACAAAGCATGTCATAGGAAATAAGGAGAAACTCCACTAATACAAAAACCACCTGCGCCAATGACATTCGAAGAATACATAATTGGAACAGAATAATGAGCATTAATGATAAAGAATATAGAATTTGTGATATTAAAAAAAGGTGAGACGATTGACAAGCCCGAAAACTTTAATTCAGAGTTTTCATCTCTCGCATATTATTATACTCTGAAGCTAAAAAAAATAAATATTGCCTCGTGTTCCTATATAAAGATCCGGGCGATAAACGAAGAGAAAAAAAATGGAATAACCTTTTTTGCAAGTGAATTGGGGGTTCTATATATTTCTCTATCAATAGACTTTTCTGTGTACCTCCTTCTAAATCATACTAAAAAATTAAAATACCAGTATGAATTATTGTATTACATATTGAAACAAACATTTATTGAGTATAATGTGGATTGGAAGGTTTTAGATGAAATAAATAATCAATTATTAAAAGATAATTGTGGAATGCAGTATGAATATATTAAAAAAAGGATCGAAAAAGAGAAAATATTCAAACTTATTTTAAAAATGGAGATCGATTCTTTTTTATTTTTATGTGAGGTCGTTGAAGGTAACAAAAAGAAGTCTATTTTAATATTCAAATCAATACCATCTTTCCTTGCTGTAGAATATTTGTTTAATAGATATAAGATAATAAATAGCAATACGCTGAGAATT
Organism: Chitinophagaceae bacterium; assembly: GCA_044463745.1. Taxonomy (GTDB): domain Bacteria; phylum Bacteroidota; class Bacteroidia; order Chitinophagales; family Chitinophagaceae; genus Ginsengibacter. Next base: position 10,603 of record JBIQMB010000010.1, read on the forward strand.
GGGTCAAAGGAAAGGACTGTTTTTGAGATTAACCTTGATGAAGGTTTAGTAATTCTAATTAATAATAATGAATTGGTTAGAAAACTCGAATATAAGCACGAGCGATAGATTGATGTTTTTGGTGTTGACACAAATTTATCTGAAAAAAAATGCCAAACGGTTCACCCTTAAAGTATAATAATAAAATCTCCAAGACTGTTATCTTGCCAACAACATTTCCAAGTGATCTGTTTATCAATATCCTAAATTTAGTATAAATCAAATTGATCCATACTTTATCCTTTTTAGGAAAAGATAAGCCAGTTAATTTAATTTATGTAAAATGAAATACTTATTTCTTATTTTAGTTGTAGTCCATTTTGGATGCGGATCATACCATGGAAACACATCTTGCACTAATGAATTTTTAGAAAAAATTGTTATCCCAACGAATCCTGACACTCAATATTTCCCCTTTGATTCTTTGTATTTTGATAATAATCAAATTGATTCTTCTATAAAAATCACACTATCAAAAATTCTATTTGATTTAAAAGAACCGGTTCTTAGTGGTAATATTGATAGTAGTACAGTATTCCGGTTATTATGGGTTCCTGCAAAGGAGGCACCTGTTATCGTAAGAATTACTAAGTGTAATGAAAGCACAGTTGATGTCACCGCCAAAAAGTTGGACGGAATATATAATGAACTGGACTTCAAAGGCTACAAATTATCAATTGACACAACCTTTAAAAGTGGTAGTCCTCAATTATTATCATATTTTGAACAAAGAAAAATTCAGGAATTTTTCAAATTGGGTTCCTCTGATTCACAAAATTGGACAACGTATAAGGATGTTACAACCTGGGTTTTAGAATGTAATGATTCTGGAAAATTCCATTGTATAAATAGATTCGTTTTAGACCATAGTTCGACAACCGATTATACCATTGCATACGGATTATACGAAGTATTAAAAGATGCAAATGTGCTGCATGATGAAAGATAACCATGGTAGCTGTCCCTTTCTCTATAAAAAAAACTCTACGAAGATAATTTTAGTCTGAAATAAAAAAAGGAGGTCATATCAGATTATGTTATGATACGGCCTATTTTGCTTCTATAAAGACTCTTGTGGGTTTATTTCTACAAACACTTTTTCAATTCTTTAATCTTTAAAACTCTAAATTATCGTAACTTTGTATGTTCTTTTCCGGGGCTGACCGGTTTTGACAGCATAGTTCTTTATAAGTATAAGCATGTAGCGCGTTGCGTAATTAGCGCTTTAATCTGAATACGTAACCTTTAAATGGCAATAACAATTTTGCCATGGCTGCTTAATCGATAGATTAGCATCCATTAGGGCCGTTGTAGCTGGCCAGGCCTGTTGCCAAGCTCTTCCGCCGACTCAAAAAGAAAACGGGCTGCTGCGATTCAAGGCTGTGCGAATCGCTTAAGACTATACAGCTAAGGTGAAAGTTGGTTCGTTTTACCCCTGCTGATCCTGACAATTAATGTAAAACTAAACATGTAGAAGACTTATGGCGAATATGTTTGGACCAGGGTTCGAATCCCTGCAGCTCCACAAATTATCCTCCCATTAACGCTGACATCGTCTGCAAGACATGTCAGTGTTAATGGGATTTTTATTTTCTGCGCATTTTTTTACATTAATATATTTTTTTTACCGAAAAAAAAATCAGGCTCTCTAAACGGAACGAAAAGCGGTTATGAGAACAGCCAAACTTTCAGAAAGTCGCGATTGTTTTTTAACTGCGCGCCAAATATTTTTATTATGCACACACTAAATATTTTAGCATTAATAAACTAATAGTATTAGCTTTGTTTCCTGAAATCCTTTTTCCTGATGTATTTAAATTGCAAAACATATTTCAGTTTCCGTTACGGCACCATGTCGCACACTCAGTTGATCAAAGCTGCAGCAGATGAGGGTATAACCTCCCTTGCGCTCACCAATATCAACAATACCTGCGATACCTGGGATTTTGTTCAGGCTTGCATGCAGGAAGGAATCAAACCGGTGGCGGGTGCCGAAATCCGAAACGAAGATGAATTTTTATACATTTTATTGGCGGCCAACAACAACGGCCTCTCCAGCATAAACCGTTTTCTTTCCAATCACCTGCTGGCTCAAAAACCTTTTCCGGTATTTAAAACCGGACGCAGCGGCATTTTCGATTCAGAAAAAGACGGATATATCATCTACCCTTTGGGCGCAAAAAATCCGGAAGCATTGCGGCCCAATGAGTTTATCGGTATCATGCCCGAAGAAATACACCACCTGATCAAACTTCCGTATCAGGAATTTGCCTCTCGGTTTGTGATCAGGCAGCCCGTCACTTTTCTTCACAAGCAGGCATTTAACATCCATCGCCTGCTCCGGGCCATTGATAAAAATGTACTCCTATCTAAGCTGCCCGACACATCCGTTTGCAATGATCAGGAATACCTGAAAGCCCCGGCCGAACTTCTGAAAGCTTTCAAAAATTATCCCGGCATCGTTACCAATACCTACCGGCTGATGGAGAGTTGCCATATTGAAATGGATTTTTCTACAAGTAAAAACAAAAACCATTTCAGTGCTACGGCCGAAGACGATCGTATACTGCTGGCCAAATTAGCCGAAGATGGTTTTTCGTACCGATACGGCAACAACGCTGAAGCCCGTGCGCGCATGCTTCATGAGCTCAGCATCATCAACAAGCTCAATTTTAATGCATATTTTTTAATTGCATGGGATGTTGTCCGCTATGCTCAGTCAAGAGGATTTTATTATGTAGGTCGCGGTAGCGGCGCCAATTCCATTGTAGCTTATTGTCTGCAAATTACCGACGTGGATCCGATAGAACTTGATCTGTATTTTGAAAGATTCCTGAATCCGTACCGAACTTCGCCACCTGATTTCGATCTTGATTTTTCGTGGTTGGATCGGGATGAAGTGATTGACTATATATTGAAACGCTACGGACGCGATCATGCGGCGTTGTTGGGTATGTACACCACCTTTCAGTATCGGGCTGTGGTAAGGGAACTGGGTAAGGTTTTTGGTTTACCCAAGGCTGAAATAGACAACCTGGTGTATGGCAAAATACCCGAAGACCACATTCAGCAACTCATTCTCAAATATGGAAAACTGATCGAGAACTTTCCGAATCATTTGTCCATCCATCCCGGCGGAATCCTGATTTCGGAGGAACCCTTATCTCATTACGGCGCAGCTTTTATGCCGCCCAAGGGTTTCCCCACCATGCAGATGGATATGTTTGTAGCAGAGAACATCGGATTGGCCAAGTTAGACATCCTGAGCCAGCGCGGACTGGGGCACATTAAGGATTGCCTGCGACTGGTACGCCAAAATCGCGGAGTAGATTTAAACATCCACGCGTTTCAACAATTCAAAAATGATCCGAGGGTGCGTGAGCAAATCCGAAATGTCAATACCATCGGCTGTTTTTATATTGAATCGCCGGCCATGCGGCAGTTGCTTCAAAAACTGCAATGCGATGATTACCTTACCCTGGTGGCAGCCAGTTCTATCATTCGCCCGGGTGTGGCCAGCAGTGGTATGATGCGCGCCTACATCGAACGATATCACAACCCCGAAGACATTGACTATATCCATCCACTGATGAAGGAACTTATGCAGGAAACCTATGGTGTGATGGTATTTCAGGAAGACGTAATCAAGGTAGCCCATCATTTTGCCGGGCTGGATATGGGCGAGGCCGACATTTTGCGACGGGCTATGAGCGGCAAGTACCGCGGACAGGATGAGATGATGCGGATTAAGAAGAAGTTTTTTGACAACTGTAAAGAGTTAAATCATCCGGATGACATCACTGCCGAAATATGGCGGCAGATTGAAAGTTTTGGTGGCTATAGTTTTTCCAAGGCACACTCCGCTTCTTTTGCGGTAGAAAGCTTCCAGAGCCTTTATCTGAAAACATATTATCCGAAAGAATTTATGGTAGCCGTCATTAATAACTTCGGCGGCTTTTACAGTACCGAACTTTATTTTTTAGAGCTGCGCAAAACAGGAGCCATTATTCACCGGCCATGCATCAACGAAAGCGAACATTTTACCACCATTCACGATAATGATGTGTATGTAGGATTCATACATCTGAAATCGTTGGAAACAACTACGGCTCATAGGATTGTGGAAGAACGCAAACGATCGGGACGGTATTTGCATCTGCAGGATTTTATAGAGCGCACATCCATTACCACCGAACAGTTAAACATCCTTATCAATTGCGGCGCGCTCCGTTTTACCGGCAAGTCGAAAAAGACATTGCTGTGGGAAGCTAATTTTTTACAAAAACAGAATCGTGCTCCGGCATATGCAGGTCAGCCAATTTTCAAGGAAGATCCGCTTCATTTCGAACTTCCATCCCTACCCGATAACCGATTGGATGATTTGTTTGACGAAGTGGAATTGCTCGATTTTCCGTTGGCCAATCCTTTCGAAATGGTTGATGACAGCGGAATAAAAAGTGTGTCTGCGCAGGATCTGAAAGAATATTTGGGAAAAACTGTTACCACAGTCGGTTATTTTATCGACCATAAGAGAGTAACTACGGTAAAGAAAACCCATATGGCTTTTGGAACCTTTCTGGATAAGCAACTTGACTGGATTGACACTGTTCATTTTCCGGATTCGGTACAGCGTTATCCTTTTGCGGGCAAAGGGTTTTACCGGCTTACCGGAAAGGTAGTCAACGACTTTGGTGTGTACAGTATTGAAGTGGCCTGTATGGAAAAAATCGGGTATAAAAAAAGGAAATTCTCCGACTTGTAAAAACGCATCCCCCAAATTATTCCGGTGGTTTATCATAAAGAAAAAGCGGCTCAATTCTGAACCGCTTTTCTTTATAGATAGATTCACGAAAAAACTATTGTTTCATCACCTTTCCATTAAATAATATTTCTCCTGATTTATTTTGAATAGTAAGGATATAAATACCATTCTGCAATCCGGAAATGTTTCCAAATTGTTTGGTTGTTTCACCACCGGAAAGGTTCCATACTTCCCTGGCAATTTGCTTTCCCGTCATATCCACCAGGCGCGCATTCACCTCCTGCGCCATACCCGAAAAAGTAACGGAAAAGTTATTTCTGAAGGGATTGCCTGTTATGCGAACGTTGGTTGACAGTCCTTCTATCCTTGCATTAACCGTTTTAGAATAGTCATACTTGCCATCTATATCCACTTGTTTGATTCTGTAATAATTAAATCCTGCGAAGGGCTTATCATCATAAACATTATAATTCCGGGGCACCTGGCTAAAGCCTGCACCTTTCACAGTGGTTAGCGTTTGCCAGCCCGTATTTCCATCGGCGCTGCGCTCTATTTCAAAATGATCGTTGTTAGCCTCCTGCGAAGTTCCCCATTCCACAATAACACCGTTGCCTTTAACTTTAGCCGAAATGGTTGTGAAAGTAACCGGAGCCGGGCCTCCTTCAGGACAAACAGCAAGGGTTATATCGTCAACAGCAAAATCGTTTCCGCATCCGCCTACCGTTCCGTCCGAAATCGTTAATCTGATTTGGGTAATGTTAACACCCGGAATGGAAGGAAGATAAAAATTGCCATTCACTTTTTCCCAGGTTGGGGTGCTGCTCTGCATAATTTTTTGTCCACCACTTGGCGAGTTTGCCAGGCTTGTCCAGGTATTGCTAACAGGATTAAAGAATTCGGCCATAATAACAAAATCAGGTAGCAGTGGATCGGGCGAGCAGGTACCCAGGGTATTGATGTTCATCGCATAAAACCCGACAGAGTACCATCCTCCGCCAAAATTGGCGCCGGGGGCGTTAACCACTTTTTGGAAAAAAACCTCAGCCTGTCCGTTGGCTACAAGCATTTTTCCATTCGCATCACCGGTATGATCTGCGGATGCATGCCATTCAGGTTTTTGCTGTGTGTTGTTTATAATCCGGTAAACCCCCTCACTGTTAAGAGGGTTATCAGCCTGGTATCTAAGATTTAAAACATCAGGATGAGCAGTAGCCGTGGTACCCTGACCAAAGGTTTCCTGCCAAATGACCTGTTGATCCGGACATTCGCCGGTTTGAGCGGATAAGTCTGATGTTAAAACAAAACCCGCTATCAACAACATTAAAGTTTTTAGATAAGTAAATTTCAATTTCATGTTTTATTCATTTGAGGTTTATAAATGGCTTCTCAAATAGAACTGGCATGATCTTTCAAATGAAATTTGGAATTAAGCCTTCGGAATCGAAAGGTTTCAAAGATGACACAAAACTATAATAAATTTTTCGGAACATACCAATATTTTTTTTATCCATGTTTCTTTCTTTTATAAAGCCAGGGTCGGGTTGTACAAAATATCCTGTATTCCCTTCAACCGCTATTTCTAAAATGATTCAAATCCTGTTACTTTGTACATTCTATTTTCATTTATGCAAAGAAGAAAATTTATTAAAGTATCATCGCTTGGCGCTTCCCTGTTTGCGTTGAAACCAGGCGATACTGCGGCCGGTGTGGTAAAGCCCATCATCGTTTCTACCTGGGATGATGGCAAAGCTGTCAACCAGGCCGCATGGGAAATTTTGGAAAAAAATGGCCGGGCGTTGGATGCGGTTGAGCAAGGAGCACGGTACATGGAAGACCAGCTAAACTGCTGTGTAGGGTTAGGAGGTAACCCGGATAGGGACGGGATTGTAACCCTGGATAGCTGTATTATGGATGAGCACGCCAATTGCGGTGCCGTCGCTGCCCTTGAGCAAATTAAGCATCCGGTTTCAGTAGCGCGCAAGGTTATGGAGTTAACGCCTCATGTATTATTGGTAGGCGAAGGTGCGCAACAGTTTGCCCTCGAAAACGGATTTCGAAAAGAACCGGCTGAACTTTCGGAACCAGCCCGAAAAGCTTATGAAGAATGGCTGATTAAAAGCGAATACAAACCGGAAATCAATATCGAAAACAAAAAAACACAGCCCACCACCATGATGATGCGTTTTGAAGACGGATCTTTTAATCATGACACCATGGGCATTGTAGCACTTGACAGCAGCGGAAATATGAGCGGTGCGGTTACCACGAGCGGAATGGCGTTTAAGATGCGTGGCCGGGTTGGCGATTCGCCGATCATTGGTGCCGGTTTATTTGTAGATAATGAGGTAGGTGCCGCCACCTCCAGCGGAATGGGCGAAGAGGTTATCCGGATTTGCGGTACACACCTGGTAGTGGAGTTCATGCGGATGGGCTATTCGCCTGAAAAGGCGTGCAAGAAGGCAGTGGAGAGAATCATCAACCGCGATGCCGAAAAAGCCAAGGGGCTTCAGGTTGGATTTTTGGCGCTGGATAAAAAAGGCAGGTATGGTGCTTACGCCGTGCAGAAAGGTTTTGTCTTTTCTGTTAAAAGCGGAAAAGAAGAAAAGGTCATTCCGGCAAAGTATTTTTATGATTACGGGGTAAGCTGATGACATTAATTATTGCGGATATCATGTTCAACAAAAATTATGAATTACAAATTAGAAATTATCGGATTTAATATCGAAAGCTGCATTACAGCACAGGCATCCGGAGCGGGAAGGATAGAGCTCTGCGATTCGCCGGCTGATGGCGGCACAACGCCTACGTATGGATTTATAAAAGCAGCGCGAAAGGAATTGCATATTCCACTTTATGTTATGATACGCCCGCGGGGTGGCGACTTTTTATACTCCAACGAAGAATTTCGTATAATGCTTGATGATGTAGCAGTGTGTAAGGAATTTGGATGCGATGGGGTTGTCATAGGGTTATTGGATTCTGAAGGCAATGTGGATGTTAATCGCTCTACGGTACTGGTGGAAAAAGCTTACCCGATGGGCGTTACTTTTCACCGTGCGTTTGACAGGGTGCGGGATCACCGACAAGCATTAAAGGATGTAATGGCAACGGGCTGTGAGCGCATTCTGACTTCGGGATTGCATCCAAATTGCGAGCAGGGACTGGAAACACTTAAAGAATTAATTACACTGGC
>JBIQMB010000011.1:0-17841 GCA_044463745.1 Chitinophagaceae bacterium
AAAAAAGGGTGGCTTTTTAGCTCACCCTTTAATTATTTTTGTCGGACAATAGTGAGAAAATATATTAAATTCGTTACCGCAAACCATGAAATCTGAAGTCATGAATACATTAGAAACATATTTTGAAAGAGGTATTAAAAAAGGCATTATGCAAGGACGAGAAGAAGGCATTGTGCAAGGAAGAGAAGAAGGCATTATGAAGGGAAGGGAAAAAGGCATCGAAGAAGTCGTAAAAAACCTGGTCGCAAGTGGTCAATTATCTATTTCACAAATCGCGGGGTTAACAGGTTTGCCGGAATCTTTTATTATAAAAGTCCGGAATAGTATGAAATGCGATGGGGAGTAAGGTGGTTTTATGTTGAAAATTTTGTTCTTTCCCATTAAACCATTGAGAAAATAAATCTATCCAGCACACGAACCTCCCAAAAAATAAAGACGCTAAAAAGCGCCTTCATTTTTTAAAACATTAAAACCGTTCAATTATTTGATTTCTACGGAGTCGTGTAATTCTTCATCCACCAGAATACGGCCGCAGTTTTCACAAACAATAATTTTTTTGTGCTGGCGGATTTCACTCTGAACCTGAGGAGGAACAGCATTAAAACAGCCACCGCAAGCGTCTCTTTCTACAGGAACTACTGCTAATCCATTACGATAATTTTTACGGATACGATCGTAACTGTGGAGCAATCTTTCTTCTACATCTTCCCTTGCACCCTTTTCCACACTTAATATTTCTTTTTCTTCCTTTTCAGTTTCACCGATAATCTTTTCAAGCTCTGTTTTCTTGCTTTTCAAATTCGTTTCCTTGGCAGCGACAGCAGCTTTGGCATTATCCAATTGTCTTGCCTTTTCGGCCAATTCGTGGGTTGTATCCTTAATGTGTTTTTCAGCCAGTTGCATGTCCAGATCCTGTTTTTCGATCTCTTTATTAATGGCCTCAAACTCGCGATTGTTTTTTACATTTTCGCTCTGCTTTTCATACTTAGCTTTCAACTCGCCTGCTTCCTTAATGATATTGCGCCTTTCTTCAATAAAAAGCTTCATCCCATTAATCTCCTCCTCTATCCGGTTTCTACGGGCATTCAACCCTTCGATTTCATCTTCCAGATCGCCTACTTCCATCGGAAGTTCACCTTTCAATACCTCGATATTGTCCAGTTTGCTGTCTATTTTTTGTAACCTGATTAATGAGGTTAACTTCTCTTCGATTGAAAAATCTTTTACCTGAGCCATAATGTATTATGTAACTGTTTAATTTTCAGCGTTTTACAACCTATTTATCCGGTAAAGAACCGAACAGGGTTGGTTTGACGCTCTGTTTTTAGGACGGCAAAGTTACGAAATTTATTTTGTAAATATTCTGCCAAAAGTTCTATAGTAAACTGCTCTGTTTCATAATGGCCTGCATCCACCAATAGGATGCGCCCATCGGCATCAAAAAACTCATGATATTTAATATCGCCAGTAATATAAACATCGGCTCCGGCAGCTATAGCCCTTTGCAAGAGAAAAAACCCCGATCCACCGCAAAAAGCCACTTTATTAATTAGCTTGTCGGTTAATCCGGTGTGCCTGAGTACAGGTGTATTCAATACATTTTTTAAGGTCTTTAAAAATGTCGATTCTGCAACAGGCGTACCCAGTTCGCCAATCATTCCGCTTCCGGTGTTCTTTTCTGTATTATTTAAGGATGTGATGTAGAACGCAACCTCCTCATAAGGATGACTTTTTCTTAATGATGCAACCACTTTTGACTCAAGGTAAAAGGGAAATATGAGTTCAATCTTTATTTCCTCTGCATCAAAACGTTCATCCACTTTTCCTGAAAAAGGATCCGCTCCCGGCAGAGGCCTGAATGTACCTTTCCCTTCCGTATTAAAGCTGCACTGGTCATATTTACCGATGGTACCTGCCCCGGCATCAAACAGTGCATCTCTGACCTGATCCAAATGCGACACGGGAACAAAAGTTTCTAACTTTTTCAGAATATTTTCTTTTTCAGCTAGTACCCGGCAATTCACCAAACCTAAACGGGACGCGAGTTGGGAATTAACCCCGTGCGATACATTATCCAGGTTGGTGTGGATGGCATAAATAGCAACGTCTTCTTTTATAGCACGAATAATGGTTCTCTCTACATAATTTTTCCCTGTCAGACTTTTTAGTCCTTTAAAAATAACGGGATGATGGGCTACGATGAGATTACAACCCTTTTCGACAGCTTCTTGTACAATATCTTCCGTCACATCAAGTGAAACCAAAATACCATTGCAATCCTGTCCGGAGTTGCCTGTCAAAAGCGTGGCATTGTCATAACTTTCCTGTAGGCGCGGGTTGGCCAGCGATTCCAACGCCCTGATTACTTCACTTATTTTCATAGTACTTATCTTCTTTCCATGGTTAATGCAATATCGGCATTACTTCCCCATGGAGCAAATTTAAGTACGGGAATATTCTTGCTTGTGAAGCGCCACTCCCTATTCAGGAAATTAATTTCTGCAGCTGAACCTGGCAGGGTGATAACCAGTTTTCCGTAATCTTCGTTGCTCGACCAACTCCCGTTGTAAGTGGTTCCTCCTTTGCTTGCGGTAAGTGGTCCGTGATAATAGTCACTGCCTTTTTTAAGCACAAAAACATAATTTTCAAATTGGGAAGTGATCACATCGTTTTTGTCCTTAGCATATGTGATAACATAGTTACTGTTTAACACGTTTTGTTCAAAATACTTTTCAAAAACCGATACTTTCAGGCTTTTTTTACAGTTAATACTACTGCTTGCTACAATAAACAGAACCAATAACTTTACAATTCTCATTTTGAAGAATTTTGGAAACGAATCTTATTTCAAATTTAAATCAATTATGATTAAAACGTTCTGGCTAACGCTTCTGTTGTTTGGCAATATATATTTATCTCAGGCCCAGATATTTGGTGGCTCGCCACCCTCCGTAAAATGGAATCAGGTTAACACCCCCGGATTTAGAATTATTTTTCCGAAAGGAACCGATTCTACTGCCAATAAGGTTGCATCTGACATTTATTATCTGTCATCACCAACCCTGAAAACAATCGGTACCAAAACAAAAAAAATTGATATCGTATTGAGAAATGCAGGCCTTATATCCAATGGATATGTAGGATTAGGGCCTTTCAGGAGCGAATTTTATCTCACTCCTCCGCCTAATCCTTTTGAATTGGGAAGTACACCATGGCCCGACCTTCTTTCTGCCCATGAATACAGGCATGTACAACAGTACAACAATTTTGATGTTGGATTAAGCAGAACCTTAAGAATATTATTTGGTCAGGGAGGCCAGGCACTTGCCAACAGTGCTTCTGTTCCGGATTGGTTTTTTGAAGGCGATGCGGTTTATTCTGAAACCAATGTTTCCAGACAAGGAAGGGGTTCACTCCCGTATTTCTATAATGGATACCGGGCTCTCTGGCAGAGACCTAAAAATTACAATTGGATGAAAATCCGAAACGGATCGTATATTGATTTTGTGCCAGACAAATACATCACCGGGTTCATGTTGACGGCCTATGGACGTGAAAAATTCGGTATGGATTTCTGGAAGGATGTAACGCATGACGCGGCAAGTTTCAAGTCGCTGTTTTATCCTTTTCAAAGTGCGATCAAAAAGCATTCCGGCATGAAATACAAACCCTTCAGAGATAGTGCTTTTGCATTTTTCAAGAACCAATTTCAAGATTCCGGCAACATTACTGACCCAGCCAAATTCTACCAAAATGAAAAGTACGCCTCATACGACCCCGCCGGCAATCTGGTCTTCTTAAAAAGCAGCGTAAAATCAATCCCTCAATTCGTAAAACGAGAAAAGGGAAAGGATAAAAAAATCAGAACAGCTGATTATATGATTGATGATTATTTCAGCTATCAAAATGATAAAATCATTTACACCTCGCGCAGATATCACCCCAGATGGATTTCAAAATCGTATAACGAAATTCAGATATTAGATATAAAAACGGGCAGCCAGAAAACTGTAACCAAACGAACCCGGTACTTTTCTCCGGCTCTTAATGAATCAGGAGATAAAATCATTGCTGTGCATTCTCACACGAATGGGCAGGTTTCATTAGACATGCTTGACGCCGGCACAGGCGATGTTATAAAAACATATACCTACCCTGAACTTATCAATTTCTATTATCCAAAATTTAATCAGGAATCTATTGTAACCGCGGTAGCCAACAAAGAAGGCAAGATGTCTATGGCAGTGATAAATATAGAAACCGGCAAAATTTCTTATCTGCTCCCATTTTCTGACAACGTAATCGGCTTCCCACTTATCCGGAACGACACGCTCTTCTTCAGCATTTCGCAAAAAACAAACGACGAATTAATGGCCATCACTTTGCCCAATAAAAAATTATGGAAGATTGGCGCCCCCCATATGTCTTCAATCGGGAAGTACCATGTAGCGGTAAGCAATGATTCATTCGCCTGGAGTACATTCACTTCTCAAGGACTTAAACTGCAGACATTGCCAAGAGAACAGGTCAATTTTGAAGAAATATCACAGAATGAAATGCCTTTAAACACCGTCAGTTTCGGACTTTTCTCCATCAACAATATCAATTCAAACCTACTATACCGATTTTTCGACACCACTTTTTCTACAAGTAAGTATAACCAACTTACTCGTCCCATTCATTTTCATAGCCTCATCCCCGGCGCAGAGGATCCTGAATATTCATTATCTCTGATAGGAGAAAATATATTGAATACGGTGCAGACTGATTTGTCCTTTACTTACAATCGGTCAGACCGGTCGAAATCCGCCTCATTAGAAGTTTTGTACGGCGGGTTATTCCCTGTTTTTTCTTTTGGTTATTCGTTTACAATGGATCGCAGCGCTTATTCGAAAGATAAAGACCGGTTGATCTATTACAATGTTTCCGAGCCTTACGCAGGTTTTTACATCCCATTAAACTTCAGTGCCAAAAGAAACATTCGCTTATTAAATTTTGGCAGCAGTGCACGACACAGTTATCGGATGATTCAGCACCCCTTTAAAAATGATTTTAAAAATTCTTCTTTCTTTTACTTAAATAATTATCTCTCCTTCTCTAATCAAATTCCAACAGCTACTGCTCAGGTTTTGCCCCGTTTTGCACAGTCTGTTTATCTGAATTATAAGGCGCCGTTGGGAAATGTCAAGGGATATCAATATCTCATAACCGGAAAATTATTTCTGCCCGGAATCGGCACTACCCATAGCCTCAATTTTTCTGCTTCCTACTCACAAAAAGACACCCTCAATAAAATCGGTTTTGGAAATTCCTTCCCTTTCTCACGCGGTTACACAGCGGTCAATTTGCATAAGATGAAAGGTTTACAAATCAATTATCAGTTACCCTTGGCGTATCCCGATATTGGTTTTGCTAATCTGGCTTATCTCATGCGCCTGCGCTCAAACTTTTTCTTCGATTATACGCAAACAAATGCCTTTACTGATAAAGGCGAAAAGTGGAATAGAAATTTTAATTCTGTCGGTACTGAACTTTTTTTCGACACAAAATGGTGGAACCAGGTTCCGGTTTCTTTTGGCTTCCGATATAGCAGATTATTAGAGAAAGACCTCTTCGGGGGAAGTGGATCTAACCGGTGGGAATTTATTATGCCGCTAAATTTGTTTGATAGATGATTTTGGAAACCGGACACTGGCTTGTATTTTAACATCAATAATTTCATTTAAACTCTTTTTAGCAGATTATTTAATTTAAAATAATGGGGTAAATAATTATAAGTGTTAAATTTGGAACGAAAATTATATTATGCCGACCCAAGATCAAAAAGATAGTAAGAAAGAAGAGAACCGGGAAAACTGCACTTGCAAAAAGTGGGTAAACGGATTTTTATTTTTTGGCGCCGCCGTTACCGTAGGTGCTGTACTTTATTATGGCATAAGAGAAAACAAACGTCTCAAGCGGGAAAAGGAACTTCTGGAATACGAAATTTGGGGATAAAGTCATGGATCCCTGCAATTTAAACTCACTATTTTACGTTTATATTTCAATCCAATACTGAGACTTTCATAATTGATTTTTTTAGTATAAATTTGTCCTATTGAAAAAAATTCTCTACATATTTCTTTTTATTGGCTTTAGCGTTGCAGGATACGGTCAGTCCAAAACCACTCCGGTGAAAGAAAACATCAGAGTGACCAAGCTATATCCTAACCCGGCCACCAACTACATCAACTTTGAGTTCAGTTCCAAAACCGAAGAACCATACTCTATATTGGTTTTCAGCTTTATCGGTAAGAAAGTGGACGATGTAAAAGTCTCAGATCAAAAGCTAACTCTGCCGCTGAATGAATACTACAGAGGCGTTTATATTTATCAGCTTCGCGATCAAAAAGGAAATATTGTAGGCTCCGGTAAGTTTCAGGTCGTTAAGTAACCAGCCCATCTTATCCTCTTCCTCTTCCCTGTATTGATTTGTTAAATGCCATTTTGTCCCGTTATGAGGATTGGCAAACAGTTTGACATATCGTAATTTTGCATCCACTTTTTTAAAACCTATTTTATGAGCAAGAAAGAAAAGGACAAGTCAGAAGAAGTATTAAATGAGATGGACTCAGAAGCCACTGACATAAAGGATGATCAGACAAATAGCAGTACGGCCAACGAACCGGATTCAAAAATAAGGGAAGAGTTGGAAGCACAGAAAGAAAAATATCTGCGCTTGGCAGCAGAGTTTGATAATTACAGAAAAAGAACATCAAGAGAAATTTTGGAGATCAGACAAACAGCTTCGCGCGACCTGATTATTTCACTTTTAGAAGTGCTTGATGACATGGACCGCGCTGAAGATCCGATTAAGGAAAGTGCGGACAAAGATGAATTATTGCAGGGGGTATTATTGATCTTTAATAAATTCAGAAAGATATTGGAACAGAAAGGCTTGAGGGGCATAGAGACGATGCATACCGATTTTGACGTCGAAAAAGACGAAGCTATTTCTGAAATGCATGTGGACGATGAAAACCTGAAAGGAAAAGTGGTCGCCGAAGTGCAAAAAGGCTATACGCTGAATGACAAACTGATTCGATTTGCAAAAGTAGTAGTAGGGAAATAACTTCACAGTTTTCAGAGGATGGCTGCACTATTTGGAGTGTTGCATGTTTTAGGTAAAAAAAATGTGATGAGAAATAATGATTATTTTCATTTATATACCAAAAACGGGATTCATACTAACTGTCTGATAATGAAAACAGACAACCCATAAATATATGGCAGAAACAATGACATCGAAAAGAGATTATTATGAAGTGCTGGAAGTTACAAAAACAGCCAGCGCCGATGAGATAAAAAAATCTTACCGGAAAATAGCAATGAATATCATCCCGACCGAAATCCGGGAGATAAAGCAGCTGAAGAAAAGTTTAAAGAAGCGGCCGAGGCTTACGAAGTACTGAGTGATCAGGACAAGCGGGCCAGGTACGACCGGTTTGGGCATAATGCCTTTGGACCCGGACGTGGCGGTGGTGGCTTCGGAGGTGGTGGAATGAATATGGAGGATATTTTCAGTCAGTTTGGCGACATCTTTGGCGATGATATGTTCGGCAGCTTCTTCGGGGGTGGTGGGCGGTCATCAGGCCGGAGAGGACGGGGTGTTAGAGGAAGCAACCTTCGGGTAAGAATAAAACTGAATTTTGAGGAGATAGCAAAGGGAGCTACCAAAACCATCAAGGTAAAAAAATATGTAACGTGCAACCTATGCCATGGCAGCGGTGCGAAGGATAAAAACAGCAGTCAAACCTGCCATACCTGTGGAGGATCAGGCCAGGTGCGTCGGGTTCAGAACACTTTTTTAGGACAGATGCAAACGGTAACTACCTGCCCTGAATGCCAGGGCGAGGGCACCGTTATTACCAATAAATGTACCCAGTGTAAAGGCGAAGGGCGTGTGTTTGGCGAAGAAAATGTAACCATCGATATCCCAGCTGGCGTAGCTGAGGGTATGCAATTGAGCATGAGTGGCAAGGGCAATGTGGGCGAGCGAGGTGGTGCACCGGGCGATCTGATTATTTTGATTGAGGAGGAGAAACATCCACAGTTGCAACGCGAAGGAAATAATGTGGCTTATGATCTGTACCTGAGTTTTACAGATGCTGTATTCGGAACACAGGCTGAAGTGCCAACCGTTGATGGCCGGGCTAAAATAAAAATACCTGCCGGCACCCAAAGCGGTAAAATATTCAGGCTCAAGGGTAAGGGATTCCCTTCTCTGGAATCAGGTGGCAAAGGAGACCAGCTTATTCATGTGAATGTCTGGACTCCTCAAAAATTATCTCCTACAGAAAAAGCTGCGCTGGAATCCTTGCAGGAGAGCGATAATTTCAAGCCGCATCCTGATAAGAATGAAAAAGGATTTTGGGAAAAAATCAGAGAAACGTTTAGTTAGCAAGGCGAGATTACCGGTGAGTTATTTGGGATCCGATGTGCCAGTCACTAAGAATACGATTTAATGGCCACTTCATATTCACACCTAAATTGGTTAAATCTGAGATTCTGGAATGGCTCACTCTCCATCGCCATATAACAGGTATTTCTTTCTCATTTCTTTATACCGGCTCAGGCCAGGCTCCCAGGTTTTACGAATTTCATCTTCTGGTACACCATCATAAATCTGCTGACGAAAATTTCCATCACCAATCAAATTTTCGATTCGGCCCATCTGATTACTCAATTTGGAATCGAAAAATTGCTCTTTGTTTGGCGATGCCTGATATAATTCAATAATCCACTGAAAATTGATTTGCTTTTTCTTTCGTAATATTTCTACATCATATTCCCTAAGGTCAATCCCGTAACATTCCTGATCCATAAATAAAGGGGTTTCGGCCATTCCTTTAATAGAATAAGGAGTGAACGAAAAATCGTATTTTCCCTTTAGCATCGGACTGCCTAACATGGTAAACGGAAACATGGTACCCCTACCATGGTTTACATACACGCCCTCAAACATGCAGGTGGAAGGATACAATAGAACTGCCTGTTGGGTATTCAAATTCGGAGATGGCTTTACCGGCAACACGTAGGGCATGCTGTGATCATAATTCGCGACAGGGATAATTTTTAGCTTGCATTTCAGGTTATTTTTCAGCCATCCTTCGCCGTTGGCCATCTGGGCAAATTCTGCTACCGTTAACCCATGCGACATTGGGATGGGAAACATGCCAATCCCCGATTTATATTTCATGTCCAGAACAGGTCCGTCAATTAGATAAGCATTCGGATTTGGTCTGTCCAAAATAATCATCTCCTTATCGTTTTCAGCACATACCTCCATAAGCCGGGCCAGCGCATTAATATTGGTATAAAACCTTACACCCACATCTTGAAGATCGTAGATAAACACATCCACATCTGCCATATCTTCCGCCGAAGGCTTATTCTTAGGCCCGTACAAAGAGATAACAGGAATACCTGTGGCCGAATCTATTTCATCCTTTACCGCCACACCGGCACTTGCATTGCCCCTGAAACCATGTTCCGGTCCAAATATCTTTACAATATTTATCCCAAGACTGTGCAGACTATCAACCAGGTGGCTCTGTCCGATAATGGAAGTAGGGTTAGCCATGATAGCCACTCGTTTCCCTTTCAGATAGGGCACATACTGATCGGTTTGTTCGGCACCTGTTTTGATTTGTTTCTTCTGTATGGATGGCTCGCAACTTTTTGATCCAATACTTAAACTTAGAAATGCTATAGTAATAAACGCTATAATCTTCATATAAACTGTTTAACAGTCAAAAATAGGGGAAATGAAATTAAGGCTCCATCCTGCAAACCGATATTTCTCTAACTTTGCGCCCACAAAAAAAATAAAGAAATCAGTATATGTTCAGGTCAAACACTTGTGGAGAATTAAGACAAAGCGATGAAGGGAAAAAAGTAACCCTTGCGGGATGGGTTCAAACCATTAGAAAATTTGGAAGCATCACATTTGTTGATCTGCGCGACAGGTATGGTATAACGCAATTGTTATTCAATGAATCACTTACTGAAAAATTTGAGAGCGAACATATAGGCAGGGAGTTCGTTTTGCAGATAAGGGGATCAGTTAGCGAGCGATCGAATAAAAATCTGAATATCCCAACCGGAGATATCGAAATATTGGTGGATGAATTTAAGATACTCAACAAGTCAGCCACCCCACCCTTTACCATTGTGGACGAAACGGACGGCGGTGAGGATTTAAGAATGAAGTACAGGTATCTCGATTTACGCAGAAACCCGTTGAAAAAAAACATGGAGCTGCGTTATGCGGTGAACCGTGCTACCCGGAATTATCTTCACCAGCAAAATTTCATTGAGATCGAGACGCCATATCTCATTAGTAGTACACCCGAAGGGGCCAGGGACTTTATTGTTCCCAGCCGGTTGAATCCGAATGAATTTTACGCCCTACCCCAATCACCGCAAACCTTCAAGCAAATATTGATGGTGAGCGGATATGATCGGTATTTCCAAATCGTACGCTGCTTTCGCGACGAAGACCTTCGTGCTGATCGCCAGCCTGAATTCACACAGATAGATTGCGAAATGTCTTTTGTGGAACAGGAAGATGTATTACAAACCTTCGAAGGGCTGATGAAGCACATACTGTTAGAAACAAAAGGTGTAGATATAAAGGATGCCATACCCCGGATGACCTATGATGAGGCCATGAAAAATTATGGGAATGACAAGCCTGACATACGTTTTGGAATGTTGGTAAAAAATTTGAAAGTAGAAGACGAGGTGCACTGCGAAGCATTAAATGCCACAGATTTTCAAGTGTTCAAAAATGCAGAAACCATCGTAGCGATATCTGTTCCCGGTTGCGCCGGATACTCCAGAAAACAAACAGACGAACTCATCGAATGGGTTAAGCGTCCGCAAATTGGTATGGCAGGTTTGGCCTTCATCAAATACAATGAAGACGGAACGCTAAAAAGCAGTTTTGATAAGTTCTTTAATGAAGAACAACTGAAACAGGTAGCGGCTTTTTGCAACAGTGAAAAAGGCGATTTAATTTTAATTTTAGCGGGCAAAGAAGAACGTACCCGCAAAGCCATTTCGGAGTTACGCCTGCTGATGGGTAGTAGATTGGGCTTAAGAAATCCGGAAGAATTCAAACTGCTTTGGGTGACTGATTTTCCGCTTTTTGAATATGACGAAGAAGGAAATCGCTGGGTTCCCAAACACCATCCGTTCACTTCTCCCAAACCGGAGGATATTGAAACGATGATTTCCAATTCGCCTGAAATTACGGATAAAGAAAACTACCTGAAGCACCCTTACGCATCGATCAAAGCCAATGCTTACGATATGGTGATGAACGGATCTGAAATTGGTGGCGGTTCTATCCGTATTTATCAAAAAGATCTACAGCAAAAAATGTTTGCCGCACTTCGCATTAGTGAAGAGGATGCCCAGGAAAAATTTGGATTTTTATTAGGTGCTTTTGAATATGGTGCTCCGCCGCATGGAGGTATCGCTTTCGGTTTAGACCGCGTGTGTGCCATCCTTGGTGGTAGCGATTCCATCCGCGATTTTATTGCTTTTCCAAAGAACAATAATGGAAGAGATATGATGATTGACGCACCCGGTCCGGTGGATCAGAAGCAGTTGGATGAATTAAATATTGCCTTAAAGGATGCAAAGAAAGGAGAAAACTAATAAAACAGAAGGGATTTTCAAAGAGAGAGGTTATAGCAGAAGCTGGCGTGTGACCTCTCATTTTTTATATCGTTTTTTCAATTCTTCTAAAGAAATTGTATTTCGTTTTTTCTCCTCCTCTGACAGGCTCTTATACTCCTCCATGGTATTTTTAATCTGACGAAACTGTTTCTGAATTTCTTCTTCATCGTAATCCACAAAGGTCATTTCATAAAGACAATGAGCGATGATTTCGAGTTGCGAAAAATTCTTAACTGTTTCATTAGCTAATTCCATTCCAAGCCATTCCTTCCATTCAGTAAATTCCAATGCATAGCTATTCGTAATGATATCGGGCTCAGGAATAGTCTTTCTACCCGAAACATCTACGTAGGTATAACTTTCACCTAAGTCTTCCTCATTATATTCGGTCAATACGATTTCCATTCCACCGGGTTCA
This sequence comes from Chitinophagaceae bacterium, assembly GCA_044463745.1. Taxonomy (GTDB): domain Bacteria; phylum Bacteroidota; class Bacteroidia; order Chitinophagales; family Chitinophagaceae; genus Ginsengibacter. Next base: position 12,146 of record JBIQMB010000011.1, read on the forward strand.
GGCTCCATCGTTTTAAGCTTTTCATACACTTTTTCGTATTCATCAATGATACCTGCCTGACCCGGGTACAGTTCTAACAATATCAGTTTTACGCTGAGCCAATGATGGGTTTGTATAAGGTTTTTTAATATCATAAACGAAAATTGACGATTGACAAATTATCAGGCATTATGCATAATGAAGCATAAAATGTTCTATTCATTTTACAGAAAAACCCTACTTGCTTTCCGAACTTACTTTGTCAAATTCGATGGCCAACATTTTCAGATCCTGCTTCATGAGGGTTATGTACGATTCAATCTGATCGTACATATCGGCCCGGGCTTTTAAATCATCAGCGGTATATTTTCCTCCGCTACCAAAAAATAGTTGAGGCTCTACTCCTCTTTCCATTTTTTTTCTTTTGGAAACCTGTCCAAAATCAACCCAATTTTCAACGATTACATCCCGCAGCGATTTAAAATCATTCTCCTCTCCTTTATAGTTTAAGTAATACCAGATAGAGGGAGGAAGCGTCCGGGAAGTCTTTTCTTCACGCCAGATTTCACCTGGTGTATTTCTTTTATGATGGAACGAAACTGATTTTTTATTAACCAAAATTAATACCCCGAGCGTAGCTTCTATCAGGCTCGCCCCAATGGCAACCACAGTAGACGCATTGCCGGCCGATGATTGGTTAGCAAGCAATTCTGAGGTAATGGTGCCCGCCGCACCAATGATCAAGGAGCCAATTACCAGATTTCTTTCTCTGTTATCCTTTTTGCTTTGCAAAAAATTGGCAATCTGATCGGCCCGCTCTTCTTCGCAATCCAATTCGCTGGCAACAGAAGAAACCTCAAGCGAAGCCAAATTTATTTTTTGATTGATGGTTTGCCTTATTTCTAAGAGCCTGATTCGTTTATCTGTTGTAGAGTCTGCAATGTATTTATTTTTCAGACTAAGATAATCGGTTAGTGTATTAAGGATTCCAATGGCATGAGCTACATTCAGTGACCGGAAAGAAAAATGAGCTGACACCAGAGAATCTATTTCTAATTCATGAATAGGGCCAGGCAAATCGTTCTCAGTATAATTGTAGTCAGTCTGCGTGCTGCAATTACTTTCTTCCACGCCGGCAATTCCTGAAATGGAATTTAAGCCTGAGCAGGACACTGCAAACGCAGCGAAAAATGCTATTACATATACCCTGATCTTATCTTTCAAGAAATAATTTTTAATCCGGTTAAATATACCTTCCCTTTTGTGGGATACCTTTCTATTAAAATAATCGGTACCGGAAAATCTATGCCAATTTCAATACATTCTTTTTGAACATAACTACAGCCAGCGTATTAAGGACAGCTCCTATCATAAAAAGAATGAGAATTCTAAATAAAAATGTTCCATTATAAACGGGGAGGTTTCGCCAGAACACGTCATAAAACCCTTGAATACTCCAATAATTCACAGATACTACCGCCGCTTTTTGTAAAAATACAGGCATGAAAAACAAGGGAACCATACTGCCTCCTATAGCACTCATCACCAGAATAATCAGCGTTGATAGTCCTTGTACCTGTTGACGGTTTTTAGCAAATGAAGCCAGCACAACGCCAAAAGCCGAACAAGCAAAGGCCGTAGCTACGATGGTAATGGCCATTCCAGTTAAATGCCCCTTGATATCCAGACCAAAAACCAAACTTGCAAAAGCAAACATTACCACCAGTTGAAGAACTGATATGACATTTGCTGAAATCATTTTTCCGAATAATATACTCATCGGATTCATGGGTGTGTAGAGCAATCGTTTAAGCGTTCCTTCCTGTTTTTCATCAATCATGCCCATACCTATGCCCACTACCGAAAACAAAAGCATCATCACTGCCGTACCGGCAACCGCTTGTACCAACCCTAATTGGTTATCTTTTTTAGAAGAGATTAATTTTGTCATTTTCACATCCCCACCCATGAAAGCAACAGCCGGACCCGGGCGTGTATTGCCATCGCTTGTTTCAGCACCTGCGGTAATAGCATCAAACAAATTATCTGACTTGGTTTCAATCTCCTTCTTTGCCTTCTGGTCTGATGTGCCTGCTATTTCTACCATTCTATGGCGCATCGATTCACGACTATTGCCCAAACTAAAAGGCAGCATAGAAATAGTAGGAATGAGTGACTGCTGTAACAGTCCTACTTCTATCTCTCTGGCTGCATCATATTGCAATTCCAACGGAAGCGAACCACCACTCTTTAAGGAATCGGAAAAACCTTTATGAACAATCAAAACGCTGCTTTCATCTCCTTTTTTGATTGCACGTGTGGCATCTTCAAGGGAGGTAGGTATCAATTGGATAGATTTCAAAGTATCCAATATAGCTACTGTTGCTTTTGATGCATCAGTACTATCCTGATCGCTGATCAATAATACAATTTTATTATCATCACTTCCCTTTCCCACACCGCCAAAAGCAAAAGCAAACAGCGTGATAAGCGCGATAGGAATGGCAAAGGTCATTAACAATGAGCCCCGGCTTTTGAAGAACAGCTTCAAATCTTTTAAGGCAATCTTTATCATGTCAGTCTCTTAGTTGTTTACCGGTCAGGTTCAGAAAAATGGTTTCAAGATTGGTCTTCATTATTTCAATATTGCTTATTTCAAGACCGGATAGATTGCACTTCATAATAAGTTTTGGCAAGTCTGATTTTACATCCGAAGAATAAAAATGAATGGCATCCCCAACTCTCTGAGCATCCTTCCAAAAAGTGATAACTGCTTTTTCCCGCTCTTCAGTTAAATTCAGAAAAGTAATCGCGATCATTTCTTTAACTGAACTCGTCTTTTTTAATTCATCGAGTGTACCTTCAGCAATAATTTCTCCGTTATCAATGATCCCTATCCGGTCGCAGAGTCTTTCTGCTTCTTCCATATAATGAGTGGTATAAATAATGGTCATGCCTTCGCCATGCAATTTCTCTACTACCTCAAAGATTAAATTCCGGCTTTGCGGATCTATGCCCACCGTGGGCTCATCCATAAATAAAACCTTGGGCACATGAAGCAAAGCAGAAGCGATATTAATGCGACGTTTCATACCACCCGAATAACTTTTTACCTTGTCGTTCTTCCTTTCGTATAAGCCGAAAAGCCTGAGGATTTCGTTAGCCCGATCAGTTAATAACTGGCCTGAAACCTGATACAAACTACCCCAAAACATAAGATTTTCCCATGCAGACAGTTCATTGTACAGAGCGATTTCCTGCGGAACCACCCCAATGATTCTTTTAACAGATTTAGGATTGACGGCAATATCAAAATCACCAATCTTAACCATGCCTGAATCCGCTTCAAGTATGGAACTCATGATAGAAATAGCGGTTGTTTTGCCTGCTCCGTTCGGACCCAGAAGCCCGTAAAATTCCCCGTCTTTAATTTTCAGATTGATTCCCTTTAACGCCTCGCGTCCATCGTATTTTTTTTCAGATTGTTTACTTCTACCATGTATCTATTTTGGGAATAACAAATAAAGATAAAAAGGCTGAAAAAAAATACTTTTTTTTGAAAATAAGTCGCAGTTAAATTATATCAATAATAATCCGAATGGATATGGCCGGTAGTGGATTTAATCAAAAAAAAATCTTACCTGTCAGAAAGCAGTCATTCCACCATCAATTACAAATTCTGATCCTGTACAATAGGCCGATTCGTCGGAAGCTAAATACACAAGCATTTTGGAAACCTCCTCTGATTGAGCAGGTCGCTTTAACGGAATGGAAGCAATGATCTTTTTTACTTCTTCTGCCACTCCTTCCTGATGTATCATCGGTGTATCGATTACACCGGGATGAACGGAATTAACACGAATTCCGTAGGGAGCAAATTCAATGGCAGCGGCCTTGGTGAGACCTCTTACTGCAAATTTAGATGCGATGTAAGCTGAAGTGTAAGATGAACCTTGCAACCCTTCAATAGATGAGATATTAATAATCGATCCCCCACCGGCTTTTTTCATAGAAGGCAGAATATATTTTAAACCCAGAAAAGTTCCTGTTTGGTTGATATCAATCGTTTTCTGATACTCCGCAAGTGATGTATTTTCGATTGTATTGGTAATGACGATACCGGCATTATTTATTAAAACATTTACGGGTCCAAAAACCTTCTCTGCACGCTCTATAACTTTTTTCCAATCCTCTTCTTTCGTAACGTCATGATGAGTATAAAGTGCATTTTCGCCAAGTTTGTCAGCGTGTTTCTGACCCTTATCATCATCAATATCCGTTAAAATTACTTTTGCTCCTTCTTTAATAAATTCTTCAGCATGTACGGCACCCATACCGCTGGCGGCACCGGTAATAATCACTATTTTCTTATCTAGTCTTTTACCCACTTTTATTTATTTTTAAAATGATCCGTCCGGGAGAATGATGCAACAATTCTATTCGACTCTCTATTTCTTCTCCAATTGTCTGCGTAATTTTTCCTCTACCTCTGATAAAATTTTATGGAAATCATCGCCATATGCGGAAGCAAAAACATCATTGCCCGGAACCCCAAGCCTGATACTTACCTGCTTATTTTGGGTGGCTTTCCCTTCTTTATCTTCTAAAAAGACATCAGCATATTCAATCCTTTCAAAGTATCTGCTAAGGCGACTGATCACTTTCCCAATCGCTTCTTTAATGTCTTCTCCGATGGTGATATCAACCGCCTGGATGTTTAAATTTATTCCGGTTTGATTTTCTGTGTATTTCATATTTTTAATTTATAAAGTGTTTAAATGTGAGATGGAAAACGCATTTCGGAAAATGATTTTCTAAAAAAGAGTTCCTCAGTTTAATTGTAAGGTTTTCTTGCTTTCCATTAGTCCGTCTATCACATCACCGGCATTAATGACAATCGCATTTTCAAGCAGGCTTGATTCCTCCACGCCATTATGTTTCATGCATGCGCTACAAACTTTTAATTTTCCTCCATTTGAAAGAAAAACTGCAATCAGTTCACTTACCGGTTTAAATGGGTCGCCAATATCAATTTTATCCGCATAGTTTTTTTGTGCCAGGCTTACCGCATCGGATAATAGCATCACATCAACGCTATGGCCTTTTTCCAATGCCTTTACTCCCATGGTAAAAGCAATCGTTACATTATTACTATCCCGTTCATGTGCTGTCAAAGTGATTAAAAGATCTGCCATATTTCAAAGATTTATTTTCATTTTAATTCATAATCCGGTTCTCATCAAAGATATCCAATTTGACCTGAAACCGTTTCTTATAAAGAACAATTAGCGAACTTTCACATTCTGTTCAAGGATAACTACCTTGATAAATATTAAACCAAAAAACGGTCAAATACGCCCGAAGACGCAACATCATTAAATACAATTTTTCCGGTAGCCATCATCCCTTTCATTTCGTCCGGATCAAAGTGCAAACCGCCGGGCCCTCCACCCAGTGGTTGGGTTGGCCTTATTTTGATAATATTAATCTGCCGCTTATCCTGAAATATGTTACCATCTGCCAAACTGAAATACGCATCTACTTCGCTTTTTGATACGCCGGCCCTTAGCATCTTATCTTTTACTGCATCAATATACTTTAATGCTGCATTGTAATTCTCTACCAGTTTCAGGTCGCTCTTGCCCACTTCAGAAACCAGAATATCAACCGTTTCCCCCAGTATCGACATCAGATCTTTAAATTCAGTCTTCACCTCC
>JBIQMB010000012.1:0-17611 GCA_044463745.1 Chitinophagaceae bacterium
TTCCCAAGGAACGTTGCGTCAGCCAACCACCACTGCCATTACCAGGGTAAAGCCTTACAAGCAGGATCTGACAGATAAGTTTGATCAGATTCAGAGTTTGCAATATATCTACAATGATCAAAACCTATTGCTCAGTGCAGTTAAAAACGGACGTACGAACATTTTCATATATAATCTGGATAATGAAACCGTAAAGCAGGTTACCAATGATGTGTATGATAATCTGGATGCGAGTTTTGTGGGCTTCCCCAATAAAACCGGAATTCTCTTTAGTAGTAACCGGCCTTCGGCTTCGGCTGTGGGGTCAGATACTTCATTGATGAAAAACAGGTTCAATATTTTTATGGTCACCGATTTTTCTACCGATCATCCTGAGCTAAATCAGATAACACAGCTTACGGATATGGAGTGGGGCGATGCACGGTATCCGACTCAGTATAATGACAACCATTTCACTTTTATCAGTGATGCTAATGGAATAGTGAACCGGTATGCAGGGTTCTTTTCTACACAAAGAGCCGGAATGGACACGCTGGTTGTAATTGGAAATCAGGTTTTGCGTAATCCGGATGCAGAGGATATTGACAGCTTGTTGCGCCTGTCGGGCAAAGACGATGTGGACTCTATCGCACTGGTTGCTATCTCCAGAGATTCGGCCTATTCATTTCCCCTCACCAACTATGCAAGCGGTATCCGGGAGTCAACCGAGTCAGGAGCCAATCATCAGGTAAGTGAAGTAACCCGGCAGAGTGATGAAAAGATACTTTATAAGTTAAAGGTAGATGAAAACACATTGCGTCGCCGAAATGTTACAGCAAGGCCAACGGATTATATGCAGCGGCTGATGGAGCGTAAAAAACTTGCGGAAGGACAACAGATCATCGCACCACCCAGTGGAATAAAACAGAATGATGTTTTTCAGCAGCAATTTGAAGTGACGGCGGAGGACACCATGAAATCAAGGTACACAACCCCCGATCACTCCCGCATATTGAGTGCGGCGAAGCTTTACCCATATAAGCCATTAAAATTTTCTGCTGATTATGTGACCGTTGGATTTAACAATAATGTTTTGGGTACCAAATATCAGCCTTACCAGTATGGTAGCGGCCCCATTCAACTGACCTCAGGCAATAACTTTAATGGGATGATCCGGGTAGGCGTTTCTGATTTAATGGAAGATGTCAGGCTAAGCGGCGGGCTCAGGCTGGGTACTAATTTTAAAGACAATGACTGGCTGGTTCAATTCTCAAACATGAGGAAGCGCGTAGATTGGGGATTTCTGTATTACAAGAGTGTGCTGAACGGAACCTTTCCATTTGATACGGCTTATATGTATCCCGGAAAAGTATTTTCAAATCTCTATCAGGGAACCGTTTCCTATCCTTTTGATATCGTAAGGAGCGTAAGGGTGTCATTGGGATTGAGGCGCGATAAAACAGAATTCTTAGGGATTGATTCCGTGAGCTTGAAATCAGATGCTCTGGCTCGCAAGTACGGATTACTACATGCAGAGTATGTGTATGACAATACCATTAACCCAACCATGAATATCTGGGATGGCGTGAGGTATAAGATCTATGCAGATTTTAATACAGAACTTACAAGCAACTCAAATGTAGATGGCAGAAGCACCTTTAATGTGGGTTTTGATGCACGGGCTTATATTCCTATTTATCGCAATTTTATTTGGGCAGGACGTGCAGCCGGCGACTTTAGCTGGGGCGATCAGAAAATGATTTATTACTTAGGTGGGATTGATAACTGGTTTATTTTTGGTGATAACAAACACGTGGGCGGGCAGAGGCAATACCGTTATTTTAATAACAACAATACACCGGCTCCGGATGTGGATTATGCCTTTCAAACCCTGGCAGGAAATCTGAGGGGGTTTGTTCAGAATGCTGCCAATGGGAATAATAACCTGGTATTAAACAGTGAGTTCAGGCTTCCTTTGTTCTCAACCTTGTTGGCCAAACCGATTAACAATGCCTTCTTACGCAATTTTCAGATCACGCAATTTGTAGATTTGGGAACAGCGTGGAATGGCCAGTTTAATGCCATCGGCAGACCGGATAACGTTTACACTGATCCAAATGATCCCTATACCGTAACGGTGAAAATTAAGGCGCCGGGCGTAGGACCTTTCCTTGGTGGTTATGGATTTGGGGTAAGAAGTACCTTGCTCGGATATTTTCTGAAGTTGGATGCCGGATGGCCAATGAACGGCTTCTTCAAGGGTAAACCCATTTATTATATCAGCATGGGGCTCGACTTCTGATCTACTGAAAAAAGTAAAATGATTATGGATTTACAACCGATTTTGGAGGATGAAGTGGTGAAATTGATTCCGCTTACTTCGGATGATTTTGAAACGCTGTATGCTGTAGCTTCCGACCCGGAGGTATGGGCGCAACACCCCAATAAAAACCGTTATCAGCGGGATGTATTCATGACTTTTTTTGAAGGGGCTATTCAGTCGGGTGGGGCGTACATCATTTATGATAAGGCGACGGGCGAGGCCATAGGTGGAACTCGTTTTTACGATTTCAATCAAGAGACGAAAAGTGTTTTAATTGGCTATACTTTTTTTGCAAAGGCTTATTGGGGCAAGGGGATGAATCATCGTGTAAAACGCTTGATGCTGAATTATGCCTTCCGATTTGTTGATAAAGTGATCTTTCACATCGGGGCCGACAACACACCATCCAAGAAATCAATCGTAAAACTGGGAGCGGTAAAAGTAGATGAAAGGGAAGTGAAATATTTCGGGGAAGCACCGAAATTGAATTATGTTTACGAGATTCGCAAGCAAGATTTTTTACAAAATAAATAATACCAACTGCGCATTATATGAAAAAGCTATTTCTAGCCATAATTATACTGGCCTTTGTTTCGTGCAATCAAAAAACGGATGAAGAAACGTATCGCGAATTATATCAGAGAGAGGTGAATATCAGCTCATCTTACCATGATCTTTCCAAAATGATTTATAAACTTGACAGTACCACCAAACCTAAGGAGTACAAAGCCGCCAAAGACGAACTGGATCACTTAAAGGTAACGCTTGACTCTATCAGGCAGGCGATGAAAGAATTGCCCGGTTACGATTCGATAGATGTGAATAAGTATAACAGCAAATCGGGTAACGCAGACTAATTTCCGAACGCAGATCATTCATTTTTTTTCGAAATTAGCTTTCTGACCGTTGGTTGGAAAGCAAAATTGTAGGAATGCTCAATTCATTTACAGCCTAATGCTTTCATAAAAGACTCAAATCTTCTTTCATTCTCTGCCTGTAAAATATGTTTATTTCCATTGACTATTCATGAGCATCCTCATGCTGACCGAAGTACCACAAAACGATCATGACGATGCTAAAAGCAATGTAAAACAACCCACTCCATAAATTGGTAGCTTCCGATTTGTCGGCAGTTGTTTCCATCAGGATTGATGCGAGTACCAGGGCCAGGCCAAGAAGTCCGAAGAACAGGCCTATTATAAATCGCAGATCCAGAATATCTCTTTTCATAATAATTTTTTTATTTCTGATTGAATTTGAAAATTAAAGGAATATCAAGTTCAATACCGTTACCATAATAAGAATAATTATGCCAATGGACACCGGTCGTTTATACCAGGCTATGTCGCCGGCTTTTGGTTTGGGTGTCAGGCTGTAAACCAGTCCTACCAGTTTTTCTTTCGGATGTGGTTTGGTGAATAAGCTGATGATAATGGTTAAAATAAAACAAGTGCTAAAAGCTACGATAGCTACCATGAAACTCTGGGCCATACCAGAACTGAACTCGTAAAGATTAGCAATTGTCCCACCATTTCCTTCGGCTACGGTCAGGTTGTAAGTTAAAGTAGCTGCAAGTGTTCCACCCACCAGGCCCCAGAAAGCGCCGTGGCCGGTAGATCTTTTCCAGAACATCCCCAAGGCGAAAGTTGCGAAAAGCGGAGCATTCACGAAACCAAAAACAAGTTGCAGGAAGTCCATAATGTTATTGAATCCCCTGGCCATATAAGCCGTGCCTACCGATGCTGCGATGCCAAAGATGGTGGCCCAGCGGCCCACATTGAGGTAGTGTTTATCGCTCTTGCCCGGTTTGATGTAAGATTCATAAATATCATAGGTCCATACGGTATTAAAAGCGGTGACATTACCCGCCATGCCCGACATAAAGGATGCGAAAAGAGCGGTTAGCCCCACACCCAGAATACCGCTGGGGTAAAACTCATTGAGCAGTGAAGGCAAAACCATATTGTAGTTTGGTCCAGTACCTGCATCATTTAACGGAATATGGTAACCGGATTGCATGGCAACCAGGGCAGCGGCTATTAAACCGGGAGTGATTACAATAATAGGCATCAGCATTTTGGGAAAAGCAGCTATCAGCGGCGTCTTTTGTGCCGATCGCATGTTGCGTGTAACCATGGCTCGCTGCACAACCAGGAAGTCGGTACACCAGTAACCCAATGAAAGTACAAAACCCAACCCCATGGCTACCTGCCACCAGTTAACACCCATTGGGTTTTCGGAGGCATGTTCCATGTACTTCCAGGTATGAGTCATTGCATCGGGCAAGCGCTCAACAATTCCGTTCCATCCGCCAACATGGTTTAAACCGATATATACCAAAGGAGCTATCCCCAACACGATCAGAAAAAACTGAAGTACTTCATTGTAAACGGCGCTGGTTAATCCGCCCAGAAAAGTATAAATCAATACGATACCTGAAGCTAAAAGTATGGATACATTAAAATCCCATCCCAGGATAGCATCAAATAAAATAGCCAGGGCATAGAGCGAAATACCTGACGAAAAAATAGTCATGACAGCGAAAGTGAAGGCATTGAATCCCCTTGTTTTTTCGTCAAAGCGTTTGGCCAGATATTCGGGCACAGACCTCACCTTGCTTCCGTAATAGAATGGCATCATAAATATGCCCAGGAAGACCATGGCTGGAATAGCGCCAAGCCAGTAAAAGTGACTCGTCATGATTCCATATTTGGCTCCGGATGCGGCCATGCCTAATACTTCTTGTGCACCCAAATTGGCCGAAATGAAAGCCAGACTTGTGATCCATAGCGGAATAGAACGGCCACTCATAAGGAAATCGCTACTGGTTTTAACCCGTTTTTTAATAATCAGGCCTATGCCGAGTACAAATAAAAAATACAGTCCGATAATCAGGTAGTCAATAAAGGTGAGATGCATACTTAAAGAATAAGATTGTTATAATGGCAAGATGAATAGCTAAAGTAAATTATTATTTGAATAACGACATAATTTATTTGACTATATCACTGTCGGGAAGACGCAAAGTTCGGTGAAGGGTCTCTCTGTGTTCTTAAAAAAGAAGAGGATTCTTTGCCACAAAGGCACGAGAGCACAAAGATGCACGAAGGAATTTTCCCTGCGAAACCGCTGCGCTCTTCCATCCTCTGCGTTTTTAAAAAGTAAGAGGTCTTCGCCGCAAAGACACGGAGGCACGAAGTTTCACAAAGAAGTTTTTCCTCTGCGAAACCGCTGCGCTCTCCCCTTCTCTGCGCTCTTTCTTCTCTACGTTTAAAAAAAACGAGGAGGAGTCTTACATAGCCCCCATGGCTGCCAGCAGATAAACCAGCGACGCTGTCCCGTCCATCGTTGGTTCATTGGTGCTATAATCGCCATAATCATCATGGTACACAACCAGGTTACTTTGAAAAGGTGCATACTCATCTTCATTCACCAGTTTGATTCCGATCAGGTTGTTGAAAATACTGCTGTACACCGGCCCATCAATCAACCCGCCGTATATCGGATAATTTTTTAAATGGGTAAATGCTGAATGCGGGTCTTCGGGTGTGTCACCATACGAAGGCAAACCATACACCATACTGGTGCCCCAGGGGTTGCAACCAAAAAGCCAGTCAACATTGGCTTGCATGAGTTCTCTGAAACTACGGTCTCCGGTCAACTGCTCGTACCAATAGCATTGAATGGCAAAGGAAGTGGTCAGGTTATTGCTACACCAGATAAACGGAACGCCTCTCAAAAAAGCGTTTTGCCTGGCTCTTTTATTTACCGCCTGAATGCCTTCTTTGTAATATTTATTGATCTGCTTCTTTCTACTTTTATCCAGTTGCTTTGCCAGTTCGTAATGGCCGATATTGATAAAAGGATAATACTGATAATGGTTGGCCGTATCGCGATACATCCATGGCGTCACCTTCTCCTGCCCGGCATAATGAATGGCCGAATCGAGTAATGTACGATTGTTTTCGGAGTACTTGTGATAGGATGCAAAAGCCAGTTCCATATCATCCGTCCAGTTTTCTTCGGCATAGATGTAGGGAGAAACGATGGATACCGTTTGGGTGACCCCATACTTTATTTTTGCATAATTCAGAGCGGTTGCCGATTTTTCTCTTAATAGCGATGCGAAATTTTCGTTCCCCGCAAACATGTGGCTGCCCAAAGAGAACGCGCTCGACATTTTAGCTGCCGTTGAGCTGGTGCCCTTGGTGTCGTTCATAAACTTACCACGCTGCTGCGGTTCACCATTTATAAAATAAACAGGCCGCTCATATCCCCTCCCATAGAATGAATCCTCCTTTGGGATACGCAACCCCTGATGGTCGCGATCGTCAGCTACCTGGTTAAACATCCAGTCTTTCCTGGGATGTAATTTCAACAAAAAATCCAGTCCCCATTTGGCCTCATCAAGTACATCGGCAATACCATTACTGCCATCCAACCCTTTTGCATTTTTGACGTCAGAAAACTGATCAGGAAAATCTCTGTATGCCGCCAGCAAATGCCAGGTGGCGTTGGCTGTGGTAGTAGCATATTGTAAATAATCCGAAGCGTCATGCCATCCACCGATCATATTCAGATGGGTACTATCCTGCATGGGGCCATATCTGGTATAGGCATCGTGCGTATGGCAACTGTCGTTCAGAAAAGGATTGAATCCACAGCGTTGCTGCCGCAAATAGAATAAGCAAAAATCAGCAGCGCCTTTATAAACATCCTCTCCAATTTTGAATACAGGAGATTCGGTTTGGCCGGATACCAGTTTGTATTTTCCCGGTCGGGTTACTTTTGAAAAATCGAGCCGGTAACTATTTTGGAACGGTCCATATGCCCCGAAAGATTTTCCGCTTTTGCCGTTGAAAACTTTTTCGTTCGTCTCGGCATCGACCAGATCGAACTGACTGATGGCTGCATTATCCAAACTACACCAGACTCCTACTTTTACGGCATTGGGTTTATAACCCAATTGATTGATGCGGATGTATTGCTGCGCCTGAGTAGATACACAAAAAAACAGGGGTAAAAAATAAAAAGCCAGTTTGTTCATAAACGAAGAAAGTTTCATGTATTTAATTTTGGGAAAAGATATGACTTTCTGATTAAAAAAAGGTTGATCAGGAATGCGCAAAAGCACGTAGCCTTAAAAATGCAATGTCTCTTTGTTTTTGAAAGTTATGTGGAGGGGCTACGAGCCACCGAGCCGCAATGGCATCAACTTTTACCAGGGGAGTAAATTAGGTTAATACCATTCATTTATAATATTTACATTCGTCTATCCAAACAGGAAATTCAATGCCTGAAAATATCATTCAAACCCGAAATTTAAATTTTAGTTTTTCCGGTAAACGTAAAACTTTGGACAGTCTGTCGCTAAATGTAGCGAAGGGCAGTATTTATGGATTTTTGGGTCCGAACGGAGCCGGAAAATCTACTACCATGCGTTTGCTGAGCGGCATCATTCCTGATGATAGCAACTCCATTGAATTATTTGGCGAGCCTTTGAATAAACAGTTGCCTCATGTTTTTAAAAGGGTAGGGTGCCTGGTAGAAAGTCCGGCTTTGTACCCACACCTCACCGGTTTCGAAAACCTGAAATACGTGGCCATCATTCATCATGTGCCTGATAAAAGAATAGAAGAAATATTGCAAATCGTTGATCTGAAGCAGGCCCGAAACATGAAGGTCAAAAAATATTCGCTGGGGATGAAGCAGCGCATAGCGATTGGGATGGCATTGATGCACGACCCGGATTTATTGCTTCTGGATGAACCGGTAAACGGGCTGGATCCTGCCGGGATTATTGATATCCGAAAGCTCTTAATCCGATTGAACCATGAATCAGGAAAAACAGTTTTTATATCGAGTCATTTACTTTCCGAAATAGAAAAATTATGTACACATACCGGCATTATTTCAAAGGGGCAGTTAAAGTATGAAGGCACGATGAAGGATTTGTCGGGACGCTTTGGTGTTTGCCGGGTGAGCACTTATTTAAGAAATGCGGAAATTATTTTTCCAGAAATAAATAATGATTTCGCTCCGCGATTTCTGAAAGAAGAATCGAGAATTGAAGTGTCACTTCCTGACAAGGAATCTATTCCCGGATTTGTAGATTGGCTTCATAGCAGAAATGCAGAGATTTACGAGGTGCGGATATTGGAAGGTATTGAAGATTGGTTCATGTCGTTAACTGAATAATTTAATAGGGATGTCAAATTATCTGACAGCCTTAAGGGCTGAATTTTTAAAGAAAAGAAAAACGAGCATCTATTATCTGTGCTTTTTTATGGGTGCCATCATTCCTTTGATTTACTTCATTGCCAGGATTTTTTTTGACAAAACAGCTTCAGATATACCCGGTCTCCCTTTCAATTTATTTAAGAAGCTGATTGAAACCAATCTAATTCCACTGGGAAGTTTTTTCCTGCCTTTGGTCATTATACTCACTGCAGTAAGAATAGCTCATATTGACCATAAAAACCGGGGCTGGGAACTAATGGACATTCAACCTTTATCCAGGTTTTCAGTTTATTTTTCCAAGTTCACCATCCTGCTGATTGGGAATGTCATTTGTATTACTTCCTTTCTATTCATGATCGTCCTCACCGGGCTATTGCTTCCTACGATACATACACAGGATATCAATGCTGTGATGGCCCTGCCGATTGGGTATTTTATACATCTTTTTGTCCGGGTGTTTGTGGCAACTTTGTTTTTAAGCAGCATCATGTTTTTGCTTGCTGTCTTATTTACGAATTATATCGTACCACTTTTCATTGGCTTTCTGGCTTTGCTGGGAACTTTGATTCTCTCAGGATTCAATATTGAAACTGTTTTTAATCCTTTTACCATTTTATCCCGTACCTCAGCTTATCCTGAAGGAAGTGAGCTGGGACATTTCTTTTTATACACAGAAATTTTATCCCTAATCGGATTTGCATCTATAACAGCGGTCGGATTTATTTACTTTCTGAATAAGACTTTTAGAAGAACATTTTTTAGAAGAAAAAGCCTTGTAAAAATTGCGACGATTTTAGTGGTAGGTGTGGGATTGAGCTATCTCATCCATAACCCGAATTCTTATAAGCCATACAATCAAACCGTAGTATCAGGTGCTATCGAGAGCAATCAGTCTATTGACCGCGTTGTATTGTATGACGAATTTACCAACGACACCCTGAGCGTAATTCCGGTTTCGAATAACCGGTTTCATCAGAGCCTAACGAATAATTTGCCTTTGGATAAGTATCAGCTATTGTTTATCGGCCAAAAGGGACGATTCCGATTTCCGGTTATTATGAGTAGCAAGGATAGCATTGATATTGCCGTGAGGTATTACAATGGTGAAACTGAGGTAAAATCTTTAACGGGAACAAGGCTTGCTGAAAATGAATATCGTGGTGCAAATTATTTTCCCGGTATGATTTACAGTATGGGAAAAGGTGATGAGTTTTTAACCAGGCCAAAAGATTTTGCAGCCCTTGTTTACAAGGAATGGAAAGATGTTTATGAGCGCTCAAACACTTTCAGGACAAGAGATAATTATGCACTGCGTCCGGACTTTATCCGTAATATGAAGATAATCGAAACGGCGTCAATATTAAAGGTATGGAATGATTTTTTTGAAAGGGCTATTGTAGTTAATCCGGACATCGCAAGTCAGGTGCCGGATGAGATAAAAGAAATGAAGGAACTGGTTCCCTTAAACGAAAATAATCTGATTAGTAATAATGAGTACTTTGATTATGTCATGTCTGAACTGACGGTAGGAGATACGACAGATTCTGATTTTTTATTAAAGAGATTGCACGCGATACAAAAACTTCCCGCATCCGATTTCAGAGATCGCTTACTCTTTGCAGCTTTGAAAAGCTCACTCGACGGAGCTGTTAGCAATACTGAAAGACAGGAGTTGATGGCGGTATTTTCGCCTGCCATTCAAAACGAAAGGATTCGTAGATCAGCACATGATTATTTTACCACAGTAAACCGCATTGCAACCGGTAACCCTGCTCCCGGATTTCAGGCCGTCAATCCTGAAGGTACACCATTTGATTTGTCGGATTTCAGGGGCAAATTTATTGTAATTGATGTGTGGGCCACATGGTGTGGTCCGTGTCTTTTTCAATCGCCTTATTTTGAGCGGGTGGCTTTAAAGTATAAAGGAAGAAACGATATTGCATTTATTGCACTCAGCATAGATGAGAATAAACCTGAATGGTTGATACAATCCAAAAAGAAATCGAAATCGGTGATGCAGTTGCATATTCCGATAGATAACCAAAAAGAATTTACTACAGATTACAATATACAGGCGATTCCAAGATTTATCTTTATCGATAAGGAAGGAAATTTCATCGACTCTGAAATGAGTCTTCCGTATGATAATAAATTTGAGACAACCATAATCAAGGAGCTTGGTAGAGGATAATTTATCCGGTCACTTTAGCGCTGATTACCGGTTTGATTATGCTTTCGAGTTGGGCAAATTCTAATAAAAAACCATCGTGTCCATAATTGGAATGGACCTGGTGTAAGGTGGCATCCGGAATATATTCTGCAATCAGTCTTTGTTCAGAAAAAGGAAATAAGATATCCGATTCAATACCAATAACAGTGGTATGAGCAACTATGCGGCCCAGAGCTTTTGAAACGCCTCCTCTTCCGCGACCAACATTGTGTGCATCCATACTTTTACTCAAGAAATAGTAACTGTATGCATTAAATCTTTTACTCAGCTTCTCACCCTGATACTTTTGGTACGATTCACTTCTGTAGGCCTCCAGCCTTTCCTGATCCTGATCAGTTTGCGATAAGCGATAACCTTCGTAGTGCCTGTAAGAAATCAATGCAATCCCACGAGCCACTTTCATGCCCTTCATGCCGGCGTCATCTGTTGTTTGTCCCCAGGTTGGGTCTGTTTCAATCGCATGCCGCTGTGAGGCATTGAAAGCTTTTCCCCACGGACTGTGAACCGCATTGGTGGCAATAGGAAAAATGTTTTCAAACAATTCGGGTTCTTCAATGGCCCATTCAAGAAGTTGTTGTCCCCCCATGGATCCGCCAATTCCCACTTTAATCTTGTTAATGCCGAGATGTTGCCTAAGTAACTTGTAGGTGCGAATCATATCGCGGGTTGTGAAGAATGGAAAATCGTAATACCAGGGTTTCTTCAAAGCCGGATTTTCATCAAGCGGGCCAATGCTCCCGTAACAACTGCCGGGCATATTGACACAAACAATAAAATACTGCTCGGGATTGAATAGCCGTCCTTTTCCGATCAGTTCAGGCCACCACTCTTCGGGATTGCTATTGGCGGTGAGGGCGTGAAATACCCAAACAACGTTATCAGCCTGTGCATTCAACGTACCAAAGGTTGTGTAACCCAAATGAAATCCGGGTAAAGAGACACCGGATTCTAATACAAAAATTTCGCTTGACCGGAACTGATGCTGTGCCACAGGTTTGATTTAAAAGCGGAAAGATACTGCGACACTATGATAAGGCGCAGTATCTTTTCCTTTAATTTTTATAGATTTATGCAGGTACTTCTTCAGCCTTGAATACTTTATCGAATGCTTGCTGAAAATCGCCTTTGATATCGTCAATGTGTTCAATACCAACGGCTACCCTCAACTGCCCCGGCGTAACACCCGCTGCTAACTGATCTTCGTCGCTCAATTGCTGGTGGGTAGTGGCTGCCGGCTGGATGATGAGTGTTTTGGTATCCCCAACGTTGGCCAGATGGCTGGTCATTTTGAGGTTATCAACAAATTTGATGGCGTTTTCTTTTCCGCCTTTGATTTCAAAAGTAAGAACTGCACCCGCACCCGGCTTCAGGTATTTCTGAGCCAGCTCGTAATAAGGGCTGCTCTTAAGACCGGGGTAATTAACGCTTTCCACATTCTCATGCTTTTCGAGCCATTCGGCTAATGCCTGTGTGTTCTGTACATGGCGTTCCATGCGCAGCGATAAGGTTTCGAGCCCCTGAATTAACAGGAATGAATTGAATGGTGAAATGGCAGGCCCATAATCCCTTAGCCCCACTACCCGTGCATGAATGATGAACTGGATGTTTCCAAACGGGCCTTTCGGGCCAAACACATCATTGAACACCATTCCGTGGTACGATTCAGAGGGCTCGGAAAACTGCGGGAATTTGCCGTTGCCCCAGTTGTAGTTTCCGCCATCAATAATGACGCCACCGATGCTGTTTCCATGTCCGCCAATCCATTTGGTAGCCGCATGTAAAACGATATTGGCGCCATGTTCGATGGGTCGGAATAAGTATCCGCCTCCGGCAAAGGTGTTATCAACGATGAGAGGGAGGTCGTGTTTCTTAGCCAATGCAGCCAGCGCTTCAAAATCAGGAATCTGGAAATCAGGATTACCCAATGTTTCGGTATAGATAGCCTTGGTTTTGCTGTCAATTAATTTTTCCATGGCCTCTGCACTCGTATCTTCAGCAAACCGGGCTTCGATGCCCAGACGCTTAAAGGATACTTTAAACTGATTGTGTGTGCCACCATAAAGGAAAGGACTGGTCACAAAATTATCGCCTGCATCCATCAACGTGGTAATAACCAGAAACTCGGCAGCCTGGCCTGAGGCTGTTGCCAGGGCACCCACGCCTCCTTCCAATGCAGCCATTCTTTTTTCAAAAACGTCTGTGGTAGGATTCATGATGCGGGTATAGATGTTTCCAAATTCTCTCAGCGCAAAGAGGTCTGCTCCATGTTTTGAGGTCTTGAAATTAAATGAAGTAGTCTGATAAATTGGTACAGCACGTGCACCGGTAGTTGGGTCAGGTTCCTGACCTGCATGTTGTTGTAAGGTTTCAAAATGTAATTTACTCATTGCATTAAATGATTAAAAAGTTTAGAAAATTAATATTTGGGACAATTGAATGGGAGCCGCCTGGCAGTTCCGGATTCGGAGTTAGATAAGGATGCCTTACGGCATACAACGACAATGCAAAAAAGAAGTATATGTATTGTACATTTTCATTAGCGTGCAAATATAACAGGGAATTGGATATGTTTCAAAAAAAATATTTTTGAATATCCTGCCATGTAACCGGAGCGGTAGTATCATCAATCTCTATAACAATGGCATAACCGTAAGCTCCGCCTGCGGCAAGTAGTGCGTTAACGAGTTTGGCCTGGTCGCTTTGAATTAATTTTCCATCCCAGAATTCTTTCGTACTTAGGCATCCCTCGGTGGGTGTCATGGGGTAGTAGGGCTTGCCTGTATAATACTCCGGGTTGATTGTGGTGCCATGAGCGATGATTTCATTTCGTCCGGCCATACCTGCATAATAGGTTTCGTACAGTGGTCTGTAATTCCGGATAGCCGCCGGGAGTAATCGTCGGTAATCTTCTATCATCCACTTGTCGGTTTGTTTTTTATCGTTAAAGTATTTTGCCTTGCTTAGTTCTACCGGCATACCCATTTGAACATTGGCTGTTGGCCCGATAAAGGAACTTTGAGAAACGCCGAATCCGTACATTCTGAAAATGCCCTGTGGCGTATTTCCCTTGGTCAGAAAATAGGGCAGGTCTGCGATTCCCCTGGCCAGTTGGGCAATATGAAATATGGTGTCGTTAAACCTTACAAAATCGCCATTTTTTTGTCTTACTAAGGCCAGTCCAGGGAAATCACGATTCTTTCTTTGGATACTGACCATGAGGGTTTCGCCGGGAAGAAATGATTTGCTGAAAATGGTTTTTAAAACCATGTCTGTTTGAGATGAAGCATCATCCGGATACATTTGGTAGTAGAGGCTTGACAAAATAGGATGAGATAAACCGGAATCACCGAAAGTTTTTTTCAGTTGGGTTGAAATAAGATACTTTATACTATCTGTCGATTTAAGTAAATAAACCGCACACATGCCAAATATTTTCGGGTCTGTCGTGGTTCTTAAAAGTGCCAGGGCTTCGTGAGCGAAATCGCCCGGATAAACTGCATAAGCTGCCTCAAGCACATTGCGCTGAAATGGAATACTTTGAAACGGCAATGCCGTCATGGCTTCCTGCATTTTTTGCCAGGTAGAGGCATCCTGATACTGCAATACTTCCATGGCATTAAACGCCCCTTCCCAGTTATCCTCAGTCTCCTCAGTAAGCGGAAGTGAAAGGTTTTTTAGAATGACATTTTCGATGATACGGCTCTGGGTCTTTTCACGTTGTGCGGCTTCAGTGGCGCGGAGATAGAATTGTGGGCTGTATTGGCTCTTGACATTTGAGGTGAGCAACAAGAAAAGGACAATAAAAATACCATAAAACCTGAATCTCATAAGAACATGAAATGATTTATCACAAAGGTACGAATATGGATTTGATGGGTTTGGGACACTCCGCTTCTAAACGCCAAACTTAAGTTCAAGTGGGAAGTACATTTTATTATCTTCTTAAATTTTCATTCAATATTTCAACTAATTCATAAACTTTAGTAACCGGATTTTGTTCATGATATATAAAATGTTTTTGTTCTTCAAATAAAGTCTTTGCTCTTTCAATGGCGTTTTGTTGTGAAGAATGAATGTCTTTGTTTAGGATTGAATATATCTGTAAACAAAAGTTATATTTCTTGCCTTCTTTGGTATAATTTATTCCAAATCTTTTACTAAGTTCTTTATAATAAAATGTTCGTAATTGTTTAGCATTCATGAGATTATAATGCAGATAAAACCATAGTTCAAAAGCGTCATTTGAATATGCAGCTTTATAGCCGAATTCTGAAGCCTTGTTTATAGCATTGTCAAAATCAGCGAACTCAGCAGCACCACGTTTTACGTCCATATCAAAAACACACCAAACTTCATTATATTCTTCCTCTGTCGAATCAATAATCTCCTTGGTTGTTTCTATTAGTTTAAGTTTGGATTGCCCTTTTAGGTCAATAGCTTTTATTTTGACACCGAACACGGGAAAGGATTCAAAATAAAGTTTTTCGGTTTGTCCTTCACAAACAATTAGAATAGTCTTGTTTATTGGGATTGTATTGATTCTATAACCACTTGGTTTAGGTCTTTTATTCCAAGCCTTATTTTTGTCTGTAACCTTAATAGCTCTTGTACTCTTCGGCATTATTCAAAAGATATTAAGTTAGTAATATTGCCTAAAAATGGAATAGCACCATATTTGCCTTGAATGTAGTCCTTTTCAAAAGAAGCATCATTCCGAACACCTTTAATTTCAACCAAAGTATAAAGATGACTAGCTCCATATTTATCCTTTTCAACAAAGTCAATTTGGTCTCGTCTCAATAATTCAGATGATAGCAAATTCGTATCGT
Organism: Chitinophagaceae bacterium; assembly: GCA_044463745.1. Classification (GTDB taxonomy): domain Bacteria; phylum Bacteroidota; class Bacteroidia; order Chitinophagales; family Chitinophagaceae; genus Ginsengibacter. The sequence continues at coordinate 15,602 of JBIQMB010000012.1, forward strand.
GAGTTGTAAAAATGAGTTGAGATTTTTTATTTTCAGATGAATTATAGAGTTCAACAATTTTCTTAGTCAACAAAGGATGAAACCTTGAATCAAATTCATCAATAACCAGAGGAACGCCTTCTTTTAGAGAGCGATAGATAAATGGACTTAATTCAAACATTTTTTTTGTCCCTTCCGATTCTTGATTGCCAAAAGAAAATTCACTTTTTCCTACTGTTTTAAGATTTGAATCAAATTGAGTTCTGCTGGAAACAATAATTTTTCCCTTTTTCAATTCTTGTTTTACTTCTTCTTCCACATTATCAGGTAAATTTTCGTTGGCAATTTCAACTGTACTCAAATCTTCAATTCCAACATCTGCCTTTTTTAGAAAATCTAATATAAATTTCTTTTTGACAGCATCATTCAATGATTCACTTGCAATACTATACATGCCTTTATGTCCTAATCCACTAACAATTGAAATAGAAGAAATAGTTTTGAAAATTTGTTTGGAAAGTTTTGCAAATCCAATTGAATTTAGATGCGTCAAAAACAAAGATGTATCTGTAAAAACCTGATCTTTTGAATTCTCAAGCAATTTTTGATATAAAACTCCCTCCTCAAAATGAGTTTGATTAATTTCTACAATTTCGTTTTTTTCCCTGATAAATAAGTGTTGCTCTCGTTTACCTGGTGTTGAAAATAACCATTCACTTTTGATAGCTTTATCATCCGCTTCAAAACCGTACCTGTATCTTGTTTTTCCAACTCTAAAAATGAGTTGGAAAAAAGTTGGTTGTGAAACTGTTTCTGTAGATAGCTGAAAAGAGTCAATTAAACTTAGCGCTTTTTCTTCTTTGACAGAATCTCTTATGATTCTAATAAAAGTTATTAAAGCCTTTACAACATTACTTTTCCCACTTGCATTTGCTCCATAAATTGCCTTAGACTTTATTAAGCTCAATTCTTTATTTACAGCGAATACATTATTTGTATCAAGCAAAGCATGTTTCGACTTAATCTTAGCAGCCGTCATATTCAGACTCTGAATGTCCTTGAACGACCAAAAGTTACCAAAACTAAATTCTTCAATCATCTCTTATTTAAAAATTTGAAATTATTGCACAAAAATAAGAATAAGAAATCAGAACATGATGTTTAGTGTTTGAATTCTTTATTGGGGCACTGTATTGCTATATTCCTCCCATCCCACATATGTCTGAAAATAGCCTTTACCTGAATTCAATAGCCTTTACCGGCTTCACTTTCTTAATTAATAATGACGGAATGATGAGCATGGCAAAACAGATAATGAGTGTGGCTATATCAACAGCAACCACCTGCCACCACACAATGTCTGCACGGGCTTCGCGCATGAAATAAGCCTGTTCATCGAGTTTGATAATGCCGGTTGCATTCTGAATCCAGCAGATGGCGAGCCCGAATATGGTTCCGGCCACGATTCCGGTCACGGCAATGAAAGTGGTGTTGTAAATAAAAATATTCTGAATGGTCCAGCTACGGCTGCCAAGTGCTTTCAAAATCCCAATCATCCGGGTTCGTTCAAGTACAAGTATGATCAGGCAGGTAATCAGGTTTACCACCGCTACCACTATCATAATAATCAAGAGAATACTTTTAATACTGCCTTGCAAATTGAGCCAGTCGAAAATATCCGGATAAATTTCACGCATGGTTTTGCTATACCATCTGCCTGGGAGTATGTCATGCTCAAAGAGGTAGTTATTTACCGCATCCATCTGACGGTAGTCTTTAAGAAAAATTTCGTAGCCGCCTATCTGATCATTGTCCCAGTTATTGAGTCGCCTGATAAGTCGGATGTCTCCGATGCAGAAATTGTTATCGTATTGCTCAATGCCGGTTCTGAATAAGCCTGCGATGTGCAATTTTCTGGCTCGTTGGCTTCCATCAGGCTGGATGAACAGAATCACCACGCTGTCGCCGGTTTTGGCCTGTAGCTGGTTGGCCGTGTATTCGCTAATGTTGATGTCTTTACTGTACATGGTA
>JBIQMB010000013.1:0-16703 GCA_044463745.1 Chitinophagaceae bacterium
CCTTATTTTATCAAAGGGACAATATCGATTTCAAATCGGAAGAGCCGCCATAACGCTATCTCCTTTTTTAGAAAATACATAAGGACAAAAGGCTGTGACTTTTGGAAAGTTTAGTTTGGTTCCGGCTACAGAATAAAACCCTTCAGACTTTCCAAAAGTTTCGAAAAGAGGTCCGGAACTTCAAGGTAAACTTCTGGAAAGTTGCCTACAGTTCGGTATGAGCATCTTAATTTCATTCAAGCCCTGAACTGAAAGCGATCCATACTTGATATTACGAACTCGTTCATACAAGAATAAAAAAAAATGTGGCTAAAGCCCTTCCTTTGTGTGCTTTAAACCGTCGGTTGAAACCGACGGCAATATTTATTTCTCCTTCCTTGTCCGATCCCCAACGTTGAATACCTCTTTGATTTCCTGTTACAAACCGGCAGCTTTAAGTGATTCAAGTGGCCCAACAAAGTTGGAACACTTGAACAAGTGAGGCATGTATAAAGAAAGTCCGAAGGACTTTAACATAAATAACCCGCGGTGAAACCGTGGGTATTAAAGAACTCTATCAACAACCCTGAAAAAGGGTTGAACATGATATAAAAGAAGCGCACAAAAATAAAAGCGGTCCCGACTTTTGGAAAGTTTAGTTCGGTTCCGGCTATAGTAAAGCAGCTTATCAGACTTTCCAAAAGTTTCGAAGAGAGCTCCGGAGTTTCAAGGTGAACATCTGGAAAGTTGCCTACAGTTCCGATCCTCAAGGTTGAATATCCTTATGATTTCCGGTTACAAACCGGCAGCTTTAAGTGATTCAAGTGGCCCAACATAGTTGGAACACTTGAACCAATGAGGGATTCTTTCAAACTTTCCAAAAGTTTCGAAAGGAGCTCGAAGTTTTCGATCACATCCTCGTAACCCAACATAATCGCACCACTTGAACAGGTAATCTTGACCCACACGAATAATTTCGTGAATAGCCTGAATGAAAAATGCTTTTTATCTCTTAGCAATGGTTTTGCCCGGAGATAAAAAGCATTTTTGAAGTAAAACAATCAATTAAACTTCAGAAGAAGGCGCGAGGCTTTTATCGCGGAAATATCTGAAAGTAAAGTATCCGATATGGATAATGCCAAACACAACTGAGAAGTAGAAGAACGCTTTGTCGCGCTCAGTTTCTACTGTCATGAAGTGATGAGCATAAGCCAGAACCAGTAGTAACACAGCCAGTGCCAATCCGCAGATACTGATAACCGTTTTATCTTTGAAATGTTTTTTACCGGCATTCATAAAGCTCTTTTTAACGCCATAAGCGGCATAGATATCCAGCCCGATTAACATCCATACAAGAAGACGAATCCATGTGTCGAAAGGAAGGAATACCATCATCCCCAGGCATACAATAATTCCCAAAGCAGGAATAAAAGGAACCAGTGGAACCCTGAACGCTCGCGGCGCATCCTTCATTGTAGAACGCATTACCAATACGCCCGCACATACGAGAATGAAGGCAAACAAGGTACCGATACTGGTCATTTCGCCAACAACACGACCGGGAACCAGCGCAGCAAACGCACTCACAAACAGCATGAATAAAAGGTTTGTCTTGTAGGGCGTACGATGTTTTTTATGAATTTCAGAAAACACCTTGGGAAGCAGTCCGTCCATACTCATAGAATAGAAAACACGGCTCTGGCCCAAAAGCATAACAAGGATTACAGAAGAGTATCCTAACAAAATGGCAACGATGATCGCCGTGTTCAACCAGGGGTAATCCGGCTGTGGTACCCCATTTACAATCGGTCCCATCCAGTTAATAGCTGTCGCAACCGGGGCCAGGCCTTCACCTTTAAACTCAGTGTAATGCGTTACACCCGTAAGCACATAAGCAAAGAGCATATAAAGTATGGTACATATCAGCAGCGAGCCCATAATGCCAATGGGCATTGACTTCTTAGGGTCTTTCGTTTCCTGTGCTGCTGTGGATACCGCATCGAAGCCGATATAGGCAAAGAAGACAACCCCCGCCGCACGAATAATACCCGACCAGCCAAACTCACCAAATCCACCGGTGTTTTTTGGAATGAAAGGTTTCAGATTTTCAGGACGGATGTAGTTGAATCCAATAACAATAAAGATGATTACAATACTTACCTTAAGGATAACAATGATGGCATTAACCCATGCGGACTCGCTCGTACCTCTGATGAGCAACATAGACATAATGACCACTATAAATACCGCAGGGAGATTTAGGATTCCTCCATCAAAGGGAGTATTCATCAGCGCTTCGGGCAGTGCTACTCCATAGTTTGCAAGCAATTTGGCCAGATAGCTGCTCCAGCTTGATGCAACCGTCGCCGCTCCGACCGCATATTCCAAAACCAGGTCCCAACCAATAATCCATGCAATAAATTCGCCCATGGTGGCATAAGAATAAGTGTATGCACTTCCGGCTACAGGAATCATGGATGCAAATTCAGCATAACACAACCCTGCAAGTCCGCAGCCCACGGCAGCAATTACAAAAGAGATCATGATACCCGGACCTGCGTAGTTAGCCGCAGCCATACCGGTCAGAGAGAATAAGCCGGCACCAATGATAGCGCCTATTCCAAGGGCTACCAGTGAGGTGGAACTTAATGTCCTTTTCAACGTACCCTCACCAGAAGCAGATGCCTCGGCAAGCAAGACGTCCATAGGCTTTTTAATAAAAAGACTCATAGATTTTGATTATTAGGTTTGATGTAAGTGTGGTCAAAAATTGCGGAAAAATAAGAAAATAATCACAACATGATATAAAAAGATTTGACGAACGGAAAATAGCCGGCGTAAAATGCTGCCAGAAATTAAATATCAAAAAAGAAAGACAGGTCTTGTGCAATTTATTAGCTTTGACGATTTTTTTTTAACCATCATTATTTTATGAGTAAGCGTCAAAGCGGACTTCTCGTTTTCGTTGTACTTGCCATAGTTGCCATCGTACATCTGACAGACATTTATTTACCTTTTAAAATTGATCCCTTCGCCTTAAGCGTTTTTCGCTGGTTGTTTATATTTTCTCTGGTAATTTTTGCATTTTACAAAAAGTCTCTTACTACCTGGATATTAACAAGTATGGTGATCGGTGTAGAGATTGGCCTCGATTTTCCGGCCTTTGCCATCAATCTCAAAGTGCTAAGCAATATTTTTCTCAGGCTTGTCAAGACCATCATTGCGCCTATTTTATTTTCTACCCTGGTAGTGGGTATTGCCGGACATTCTGACTTAAAACAAGTAGGTCGCATGGGCTGGAAGTCGATTGTGTATTTTGAAGTGGTTACCACGATAGCTTTAATAATCGGATTGATTGCAATTAATATTTCTCATGCAGGGGTAGGTATAGAGATACCGGCCGATTTTCATGAAGAACTGCCGCACACGGCACCACAATCATGGCAGGAAGTCATCCTCCACATCTTTCCTGAAAATATTATTAAATCGATGTACCATGGCGATGTGTTACCGATAGTAGTATTCTCAGTCATATTCGGGATAGCCTTGGCTATGCTAAGCGAACAAAAGCGGAAGCCCCTGTTAACCTTTAGCGAAAGCCTGGCTGAAACGATGTTTAGGTTTACCAATATCATTATGCACTTTGCACCTTTTGGAGTGGGCGGAGCCATTGCAGTTACCGTCGGCCATCTCGGCGTGGATATATTATTTTCTCTCATCAAACTGCTTTTGACTTTATATGCCGCTCTGTTGGTGTTTGTTGGTGGGGTTCTGTTTACCATTGCCTATTTTTTCAAAATTCCAATCCGTCAATTTATCCGGGCGGTATCTGAACCGGTATCTATTGCTTTTGCTACTACCAGTTCCGAGTCAGCACTACCCATAGCTATGGAGAATATGGAAAAATTTGGCGTGCCCCGGAAAATTGTATCCTTTGTTTTACCTACCGGATACACCTTTAACCTGGATGGAACTACGCTTTATCTTTCTCTTGCCAGCGTATTTGTGGCGCAGGCTGCAGGGATGCATATGCCTTTCGGGACTCAGTTAATTATGGGGTTAACGCTCATGCTTACGAGCAAAGGCGTAGCAGGTGTGCCGCGGGCTTCACTCGTTATTCTGATAGGTACAGCAGCATCTTTTGGCTTGCCACTGTGGCCAATTATGGCCATTCTGGGTATAGACGAACTGATGGATATGGCGCGCACTTCTGTTAATGTAATTGGTAATACACTCGCAAGTTGTGTTATTGCAAGGTGGGAGGGTGAATTTGATCATGCTAAAGCCATGGCATTTGTTCCCGAATAAATTCAGAATAATTTAATTTTATTTTGAAAACTTTTGTCGTTTCTTTATTGCGTTCAAATTTTTAACCTTGTTACAATTAAGTTTATTAGGCATTCAATTCAGCGACCTGCTCAATCCGCAATTTTATATTGAGAACGGTGGATTATGGATGGTTGTATTCATCGTCTTTGCTGAAACTGGCCTCTTCGCCGGTTTCTTTCTACCGGGTGATGCCCTTTTGTTTGTAGTCGGTATTTTCAGTAAGGAGCTTATTGAGAGCGCTATCTATGCATTTGGAAATGAGTGGGTAGATCTGGGCATTTTGTGGATACTGATTACAACTGCAGGTATTCTTGGAAACTTTGTAGGTTATTGGTTTGGCTGGAAAAGCGGGCCGTTTCTGTATCAACGAAAAGATTCGTTCTTTTTTAAGAAAAAGTATTTATATCAGGCTCATGATTTTTATCAGAAAAATGGAGGCTGGACAATCGTCATCGCAAGGTTTGTTCCTTTTGTGCGCACATTCGCTCCTATCGTTGCCGGCATTGTGAAAATGGATAAAAAGAAATTTACTTTTTATAATATATTGGGATGTATGTTGTGGGTGGGATCTATGTTAATGGCCGGGCATTTTTTACAACAATTGGTGAAGAGTAAATTCGATTATGATCTCACAAGGCACCTTGAAGTGATTGTGATAATTATTGTGGTTATTACCACCTTCCCGGTCATATATAAAATGATTAAAGCCGGTAAAGGAACGCAACCCAAACAGCCATCTGAGGGAGTGTAAGCTTTAAGGTTTTTGAATCATTCATTTTTTTCTGCGATATTTTTTTGCTTACTGATGAACCATTCTTTTCTTTCTAAACCAGGATAAATAGGCGAAGGCATAATTAGCCTGAACAAGGATGATAAAAACGATACTGAGTACCGGATTGATAAAACACATCAATGCACCTGCAGCATAAAGTGACTGCGCAATAATAATCCTGTTTTTTAGTGCTTTGTCCACTTCGTTTTTACTTTCCGGATTCACAAAGTTTTTTCCCAATGCATATATCCAATTAATGTACAACATAGCGCCCAACATAAAGATGTTGAACCAGTAAATAAATATCGGAAACCGGAAATGAATATAATTTCCCAGAAAGGCAGTGGAGAACGGCAGCATGGTAACGAATAATAGAAATACCAGGTTTATCCAGTTGAGATTTCGGTCGCTTTTTACAATGTGCTTGTATTGGGAAGAATGGCCCAGCCAAAAGATGCCTGTGGTCATAAAAGCCATCAGGTAAACCAAAAACTTTTCTTTCAGCGACCAGAAGAGATGAATCAATTCACCCTCTGAATGTATATTCTCAAAAGGCGGCACCCTGATTTCTAATACCAACAGGGTAAGGGCTACACCGAACACACCATCACTTATAGCAATGATGCGTCCGGTATCGTGCCCCGCAATTTTATTGTTATGAATCATCGACGGTTATTTGTCTGCGCCAATATCTAACTTGTCAAACTTGCCTTCTGCATTTTGATGGAACTTAAAGAACACATTAAAAATTCCCCATTGGCCTGCATCGAAATGGCCATAAATATCTTTGCCATCATTTTCTACACGCGATATATCCAGAAATCTTTCGTTGTGGTTAAATGCATTTTCAAAAAAGGGTTTGAAGTCCAGGGTTTTGCCATCATCAGTAAATTCCACTTTATCGGCAAAGAGTGCAAACCATGCATCTTTATCATTGTTAAGCTGCGCCTCTACAGCTTTTTTCACTTGTGGGTTGGTTAATTTAGTTAAATCCATTTTGTTATCGATTTTATGGTTTGAGAATAAATTATTATCTGCATTTTTTGTTTTTACGTTTTGCCCGCAAGAAATAAACAAAAGAAAAAGGCTAAAAGTAATGTGGTAGTATCTCATTTTGCTGCTCCGGTTAAAGGATGATGTAAATAGAGAATAACCAGATTGAGCAATAAGAAGGGTACTTCAATTGCAGCACTTTTCAAATCCCGATGTACCATTTCCAGACAGATAATCATAAGGATTCCGGCTGCCATTAGAAAGTTGCCCGGTACAAAGGTTTTAGGAAACAATATCAGAACTGCAGAAAGCATGGTAACGATTCCGTTTATCATTACGGCATTTTTGCTAAATCCCCATTTGCCGAACATTTCCAGCATTTCGGGTTTTCCTGAATACATGTTGTAACCTTGCTTGATACCCATAAATACCGCAAAGAGAATAAGAATAGTGCTGATTATTTTAATTATCATGGATGTGTTATTTAGTAATTAATGCCCCGTACATCTCACCTCCGTAAATGGAAGGAATAACTCCGGTTTTTTTTATTGTTGTATATCCGGCATACCGGAAAAGAGTTTCTAAATTATCAAAAGGCAAAGGGTAGGGAACATAAGCAGATGCTTTGCGATGGTCATATTCTATGATGATCCACCTGGGGTTTTCAGTTAAAATGTTTTTGAAGCTTTCAATCAGTTCTTTTTTCTTTTCTATAAAATGAAACGCATTGGCCATTATAATTCCATCTAATTTAGAAAAGGCTTCTATATCTCTTTCAATATCGCCCTGAACAAAATTTATAGAAACCTGGCTATGCCTTTTGTTTAGCTTTTGATAATTTTTATCCATCGCTATCACTTCACTTCCGGGAAATAATTTTTCTGCCAGGGCATAAGTAAATATACCATCACCACAACCCAGGTCAGCCCAGCATTGTTTTGATTCACCCGCCAAATTATCCGGCAATAAAGATTTTGCTTCCTGAATAGTCATTTGAGAATCCGAATGTTCACGAAGATTGGTTTATTCAGTCACATTAATATGGTGAACTTTTAGGAATGTTTTTTAGGGGCGGTCAGCAGAGGAGTGTTTTGTCGATTTTTAATAAATAGCGCAGGGAAATGTTATAAAAATTGATGGGGAAAATTGCCAATTATGGGATGGTCTCTTTCTTTCCTTTTCGATACTGGCCCGGAGTTAAACCGGTATATCGTTTAAAATACTTATTAAAATTTGATGGATGGTAGGTTAGTTTCTGAGCAATAGCAGCGATGGAAAGGTCGGTATTGGTCAGCAATTCTTTTGCTTTTTTTAATATCTCGCGCTCATAATAATAACATGGATGCCGGCCTGTCTCCGTTTTTACCAGGTCAATGAGATGTGAATGAGAAATATGTAGAGCTCGCCCGATTTCATTGATTTCCATAAAATCGTCTGTGGATCCGTTAGCTACATTTTCTACATGAAGTGCAATAAACTTTAGGTATCGTTCGGTAATCTCCTCACTTCTTGATTGAACTTTTTGTTCGGTATTCATGTCACAGTCACTTAAATATTTTAATTATTCCCAAATATTAAGGAATGATCAAATGTACCTAAGTTAAATTAGAAAAAGAGAGTTATCTCAAAAGACCGACCACCTACTCAGGCCATCGATCCGTCGAGACAACTCCCTTCATCTTATTGTTATTATGAGTTATCTTCTAACCTTACTTCCGGAAAACTGATAAAAGAGTCCGAGTTGAAATGTGTTGGCTGTTAACTTACTGCTTCCGCCATCGTTTAAATCACTGATGCCAAAATTGTATCTGGCGTCGATCCCTAATCCCGTACTTGAGATGTAACCCAACCCTACAGGAATAGAAAAATTAACTGACTTGACCTGATCTTTTATATCGGTACTTACATTCCCGATTTTTGTTTTGGCTGATGCTACAAATCCCACTTGAGGTCCTGCTTCTACACGCCAACCATTAGCAAACATATACTGAGCCAATACAGGAATATTGACAAAATCAAGATTCACAGAAGCATCGCTGCCACCTGCTTTGTATTTGGCGCCTTCCATTGAGTACATTATTTCCGGCTGTATTCCCCAGGATGGGTTTCCGGTGTGGATATGGGCAAGCAGTCCGCCGTGGAAACCGACCTTCGTCTTGCTGTCGCTAAAGTTATCACTGTTCAAATTTGAAAAGTTAGCACCGGCTTTCAAGCCAAAATGTACATTCTGTGCTTTGACTGCTCCGAATGAAAAAATCATTACAGCCATAAAAATCATTGTCTTTTTCATAATTAAAATTTTACGTTTATGAATGCTTGTTACCCCTCAGGTTTGCAAATCGCATACCTAATTGCCTTTGTTGTTAAAGATGAGAAATACCATAACAGTTCTTTGGGAAATCATTAGCATTCCTACCTGCGTGTTTCGCTTGAAGGGAACGTCACCACGGTAATTTTTTTAACTATTCGGCTGCCAGTAAATAAATTTTGATCTAAAAAGTAAGTGATTCTAAAGGGTGGACAGATATGATGGTTATGCTTTGCCCATGTATGTTTGGCAGATCATTAGCAAGCGGGTTGCTCAAATCAGAATTCTGAAGCGATGAATAAAGTTACCCTGCGTTTCCACCGTCTTTCTTCCCGGTATCCTCTTTCTTTTCCACCGGATGCTGACAGGTTTTAGGCAATCTTTTATATGCATCAGGATTGGCCGTAACATCGTCAGCATCATACCCCAAATTGGCGATGGCAGTTTTTATATTTTCCACATTGGTACGGTCCGCAATGTATTGTACGGTAACAGTATGGCGGCGAAAATTAACGAGCGAGGAAGCTACACCGTATTCTCTCTTAAGATAATTTTCTATTCTGGTCTTACATGCTTCATCCTGTGCGCCAGGTACGCTGATGACAACCTTTACCGGTTTTTGAGCCAGCATCTCTTTGGGAGCAGTGATTAATAAAGCAGCGAAAAGGGTAAATAAAAAAGTTTTCATCATTAAAAAGGATTTATACGAATGTACCCCATTCTGAAGGATTCTCCCGCCAGTTTAACAAGGTCTTTTCATCTTCGGGTGTTACCTGGCCTTGCTCAATGGCTAATGAAATCAGCTCCGGATAATCGGTTAGCGACACCAGCGGAATGTTCTTTTCTTCAAAGGCCTTTTTAGCTACATCAAATCCGTAATTGAAAATGGAGACCATGCCTTCAATTTTTAATCCTGCATTTTGAAGTGCCTCTGCCGCCTTCAAACTGCTCTTGCCGGTTGACACCAAATCTTCTATCAAAACCACTCTTTGGCCCGGCTCATAATACCCTTCAATCTGATTGCCCATGCCATGTTCCTTAGGTTTGGAACGAACATAAATGAAGGGCAACTTTAACTGGTCAGCGGCCATGGCTCCCCACGGAATGCCCGCAGTTGCCACGCCGGCCAGGGTATCTGCTTCAGAAAATTTGGTAAAGATCACATTGCATAGTTCCGATTTGATAAACTCACGGATGTATGGAAAAGACAAAGATTTTCTATTGTCGCAGTAGATGGGACTTTTCCAGCCGCTTGCCCAGGTAAACGGGTCATTGAGGTTTAATTTTATCGCCTTAATTTGCAATAATTTCTGAGCAATTACTTTTTTATCTGTCATTTTGCGAAGGTATTAATTATGAGATTATGAGTTTTATAAAAGTTTATTTCGGCGATAAGCCATTGTGGATAACCGATGAGGTAGTGCCTCAAAATGAGGGGATACTTACGCTGACTAACACCGATGTCGATATCAAAAAAGCGATGGCATCTTCGGCAAACGAAGCCGTATGGATGAAGGTGCATAATATTGAAGAAGCAAAAGCAAAGCTGTTCGCCCACTTCCACACGGCTATAGCCGGGGGTGGTTTGGTAAGAAATAAACGAGGAGAATTTTTATTGATTTACCGTCGGGATCGGTGGGATCTTCCCAAAGGGCACCTGGATGAAGGTGAAACCATTGAAGCGTGTGCATTGAGGGAAGTAAGGGAAGAGACCGGATTGACGCAGTTGGATATTGTAACGCCGATCATGGTAACCTACCACACTTATGTTTATGATAATCAGGAAATATTAAAGGAAACACATTGGTTTTTAATGAATGAAAAAATGAATGAGCAGCTTGTTGCGCAAACGGAAGAAGATATTCAACGGATAGAATGGGTTAAGAGGTCGGAACTGAATAAATATTATGATGAAATGTTTCCATTAATTAGGGATGTATTGGATCAGCATTTTTTGATGGGGTAGTATGGGCTATAAAAGGTAACCCAAGCCAAAGCGAATCTCTTTAAACGCCTCCTTTACGGAAATCGAATGAAACGCTCAAATCCCGGTTTCTCAACCTGTCATGCTCTTGCAGTATGGCATGCCTTCGCACAACGGCAGAGGTTTTTTTCTTTTTTTTTAACGCAGCTAAAAAGCCCCTATGGGTAAATCAGCAAGAACTACCACAAGAACATTTCTCGGCCAAATAGAATCTGTTTATTTCCTCAGATGGTCAAGAACCGCAACCGTATGGCGTCCGGCGCAGGTGAGTTTTCCTTTTTCGTCATGGATTTTTACATCCCATACATGGGTGGTATGGCCTATATGCAGCGGTGTGGCGGTGGCAATAACCAGACCTTCTGTTACGCTGCGCAGATGATTGGCATTCACCTCAATTCCCACACAATAATTAGTATCCGGGTTCACAATTAAAACGGAGCCCACACTGCCTACTGTTTCGATGAGCACGCAATTGGCTCCTCCGTGAATGAACCCGTAAGGCTGGGTTGTTTTCTCATTCACCGGCATCGACATTTTCAGATAATTGTCTCCGATCTCAGTGAATTTTAATCCCAGAAAAGAGGCCATTGTATTGCCCATAAATTTTTCCAGATCTGCTAACTGAAGTTCTTTATTATACCAAATCATGATGATGAATAAATTAAGGATAAAGGGTCTTGTTGACCGGCTCAGGTAAAAACTGCGAAACAACTCCACCGTTTCGGTAAACGTCTCTGATAAGTGTGCTGGCTACTGAAGTGTATTTGGGCAGGCAGGTTAGGAAGATGGTTTCTATCCCGTCGCTGATGCTCCTGTTCATATCGGCAATCGCTTTTTCGTACTCAAAATCATTGACATACCTGATGCCGCGAAGTATGTAGCGCGCGCCTACATGCTGGCAACATTCTACCGTCAGGCCTTCGTAAGAAATTACTTCAATGCGGTCATCACCTTTATAGATATCCCGAATCCAGCTCAGCCGCTGCTCCTCCGAAAAAAGTGCGGTCTTATTTGAGTTACGTCCGAGCCCGATAACGAGCTTATCAAACAGTGGTAAAGCCCTGTTGATAATATCTGTATGGCCCAAAGTGACCGGATCAAAGGTGCCCGGAAATAGGCAGATTTTCTGAGGCATAATGACGTTTTTTTTGGTTATGTGGATTGATTACTGAGCAAAAATAAAACAGCCATTCGTACGGCTACTCCATTTTCAACCTGCTGCAAAATAATGGATTGATCTGAATCTGCCGCATCACTGCTTAATTCTACTCCCCGATTTATAGGCCCGGGATGCAGAATCACGATCTTTTTTTGTAGGCTATCCAGCAATTTTTTATCCACCCCATATGATAAGCTATACTCACGAAGGGAGGAAAACAGAACCTGGTTTTGGCGCTCAAGCTGGATGCGCAGAATGTTTGCCACATCGCACCATTCCAGCGCTTTTTTCAGATTGTATTCAACCCTGATGTCGAATGCCTCTGCAATATACTTAGGTATCAGTGTAGGAGGGCCGGCAACCGTTACCTCAGCTCCTGCTTTTTTTAAGAGATAAATATTACTCATCGCTACGCGCGAATGCAGGATATCGCCCACGATGGTGACCTTTGTTCCTCTTAGCTGTCCGCATTGTTCGATGATTGAAAAAGCATCGAGCAATGCCTGGGTCGGATGTTCGTTGATTCCATCACCGGCATTGACAATGGCTACGGGAATGTGTTTGGCCAAAAAATGAGGAGCACCCGTGGCACTGTGGCGCATTACGATCATATCCACCTTCATCGACAGAATGTTATTAACCGTATCCAGAAGGGTTTCTCCTTTTGAAACAGAAGAACCTGAAGCAGAAAAATTAAGCACATCCGCGCTGAGCCGCTTTTCGGCTAACTCAAAAGAGATGCGGGTTCGCGTGCTGTTTTCGTAAAAAAGGTTGACGATTGTTGTATCCCGAAGAGATGGAACTTTTTTTATCGGTCTTTGTAAAACTTCTTTAAATTGTTTGGCTGTGGATAGAATCAGCTCGATATCGCTAAGCTGAAGATCTTTAATGCCCAGTAAATGTTTAGTGGAAAGTTGCATTAAAAAGCAAAACTAAATAAAAAATTATCCATACCGAAATTAAAAAATCTTCAAATTTTACAGGTCGGTAGCATCACTCGGTTTCTTAAAAAAAAAACAATGGGGCTGGCCATGTAAAGGTTTTACCCAAAAGTATCTTTAAGGCAGATTCAGCAAATCTTCTGTAACCTTGGTAACCTTTACCACGTTGGTAGGCAGGTGCAGACTAACAGGCGTGCTGCCCGTATTGACTACTACATCTCCCAGTTTGATAAATCCGCGTTCTTTAAGAATTTTTATCTGATCGAAAATAATGTCGTCCAGGCTTTCCTCTTCATCATAAAAGAAAGCCCTTACACCCCAGCTCAGACTCAACTGATTGATCAGTGATTTTTCCTTACTAAAGATGTAGAGTGGAGACTTGGGACGGTAACTGCTGAGCATGAATCCGGTGTATCCGCTCTGCGTCATCCCGATGAGTGCATCGCTGTTTAGGTCTTTAGCGATTTTTGCCGCACTATAGCAGATGGCATCGCTCAAAAAGGATGGCGAATGCGGCTGCGGCGACAGGATGTCTTCACGGTTATAATCGTAAGCTGTTTTTTCTATTTCGGTGATGATCTTCGACATGGTTTTGATAACCAGGGTAGGGTGCTGGCCTGTGGCTGTTTCGGCACTTAACATCAGTGCGTCGGCGCCTTCAAGTACGGCATTGGCCACGTCGGTAATCTCACTCCTGTTGGGCTTGGTTCGTTCTATCATGCTCTCCATCATCTGTGTGGCCACAATAACCGGCCTTGCGCGGTGCATGCATTTGCGAATGATGTCTTTCTGAATTAGCGGAACTTTTTCTACCGGCAACTCTACACCCAGATCACCGCGTGCAATCATGATGCCGTCACTTTCCAGAATGATTTCTCGAATGTTATTCAGCGCCTCCGGTTTTTCGATCTTGGCAATGATTTTGGATTTGGAATTATTCTTCTTTAAGATTTCGCGCAATTGAATAATGTCGTCCACCCTCCTTACAAAAGAAAGGGCAATCCAGTCAATCTGGTATTTCAGAATGAACTTCAGATCTTTAAGGTCTTTTTCGGTCAGGGCCGGTAATGAAATTTTGGTATCGGGCAGGTTGATTCCTTTCTTGGAAGAAATGATACCACCCATGGTTACCTCTACTTCTACGTCTCCGTTGTCTTTTATATCTGTAACCTTTACCTCCAGTTTTCCATCGTCGATCATGATGGTGTTTCCTACTTCCACATCCTTGTGCAGATTGGGATAGCTAACATAAATCCGTTCTGCCGTTCCTATGCATTGGGTATTGGTGAAGGTCAGTTTTTCGCCGGGTACGATTTGCAAAGCATTATTTTCAATTTCTCCCACTCTTAATTTGGGTCCTTGCAGGTCGGCCAGTATAGCGATGTTGTAAGGCATGGTATCATTGATCTGATTAATCATTTCAATGATGCTTGCCTTGTCTTCGTGCGATCCGTGCGAAAAATTGAGTCGAAATACATTCACGCCCGCTTTTACCAAATCTACCAGTGCCTCGTATGTCTGACATGCCGGGCCGATGGTAGCTACTATTTTTGTCTTCTTGGCCGAGTGTTCGGTTCCGGCCTTTTTGTCCATATCCTCGTACAGGTATTTCTTTAAATCTTTACTCATAATAATTTTTTGTTTTTCTCAGTTGGATTTTTAGGTAGAAAGTATTTTGACTATCTTGATCCAATCTTCATCCATTTGATGCTTTCCCTTTACCGCCTGCGACAGCGGTGTATAATTAAGGTTGTTATGTACAATTCCTACAAAAACGTTGTGCCGTCCTTCTAAAAGACATTCTACTGCAGCAAATCCCATGCGGCTGGCTATGACCCTGTCAAGACATGTAGGAGCACCTCCGCGCTGGATGTGTCCAAGAATGCATAGGCGGGCTTCCTGTTCCGGAATTTCGCTTTCGATCACGCGTGCCAGTTCGGCCGCACCAAATTGATCGCCTTCGGCAACTACGATAATATTTACCAGTTTCTGACGGCGTCTTTTCTCTTTTAGCGATGCTACTATTTCCTTTACATCGGTATCCCGCTCGGGTATCAGAATATTTTCGGCACCGGTAGCTACTCCGCTATGGAGGGCAATAAAGCCGGAATCGCGACCCATTACCTCGATGATGAAAAGCCGGTCGTGCGAGTCGGCCGTGTCCCTGAGGCGGTCAATGGCCTGCACGGCAGTGTTAACAGCCGTATCGAAACCGATGGTGAATTCTGTTCCTGCGATGTCTTTATCGATGGTGCCGGGCAATCCCACGCAGGGTATATCAAATTCTTCGCTGAATGCATTGGCACCCTTAAATGTACCGTCTCCGCCAATGACCACCAGACCGTTTATGCCCAGTTTTTTTATATTTTGATATGCTTTTTCTCTTCCTTCGGGCGTTTTGAATTCGCCACATCTGGCCGTTTTAAGTATCGTTCCGCCACGCTGAATGATATTGGCCACACTTTTCGACTCCATCTGAAATATATCGCCTTCTACCATCCCCGCATACCCGCGCCGGATACCATAAACGTCTAATCCAAAATAGATTCCTGTTCTTACTACTGCCCGGATAGCGGCATTCATACCGGGAGAGTCGCCACCTGAGGTCAGCACCCCGATCTTTTTGATTTTGTCTTTCACGATATTGTTCTCTTTCACAATTTAATACTCGCGTAGATTTTTTTGAAGCGGCAAAATTACGACAATTTTATTTGGAAATAATAATACATTGGCTGGCAGTGTGAATAACATAGTATTGTTTTTTAAAATACTGGTCTTGCAATTTTCGGATAATCAGGGGCATCGGAGGCAATCGATCAGATAATGAATAGGTTAGGAAAGTGATAAATGTATTCATTCTTTTTATAAACTGACATTCTCTTTTTATCGGAATTTGTGAATGAACCATTAATGCTAACTGCGAAGTCAAAAGTGTGATTTTTCATCATAAGGATTTTTTAAAGAAAATGGCGGGGTTTCGTTCCTGTTTATCCAAACACTCATATCAAAAATTTAATTTTGTTCGCCACGAAGGCACTGAGGCACGAAGTTTCACGAAGATAGAGTGAGGAGAAGGCTATTGGGTATTGGTGATGAAGCATGGGTTGCTCTGACTTTTGGATAATTTTTATATCATTATTTACTTCCTTAATCTATATGCGTGTATTTATCGGGTTTTACTAAACGGACTTTATTCCTGTCTAATTTACTCATCCAATCAATGCTTTCGAAATATTCGTCTTTCAGGCGAGGTGTTGTCCCAATTTTAAATGATAAAACTTTTATTTGCTGTTTGTTAATACAACACGCTTTCCCACCTCCGAAAAATCCAGAAGGAGTGTACGCTATTAAATATTTATCTAAATTCTTTCCGTTCATTTGTTTCACAACCGGACGGGTATATGTTTTATTAAATGTCCACTCATTTAGATACCCAATGCCGTTTTGATCGATAATTAAAATGTTGTGGTCAATATTTGACAAGACCAGATAAACTTCTCCCCGGTAATCGTTTGGAACGATAATCTCAAGGGTTGGTGAGTAAAGTTTATAATGAAAGGCCAAAAAAGAAAAACTTAGAGTTGCGAAAAAAAATGTTAGGTAGGAAATCTTTTTGAATATCAATTTTAGAATTCCTGAAACAATTAGACATCCTAATATAATTCCGATAATTATCATACCGCCTAAAAACCAGGATGGCAGTATCATACCTCCAGGAACTTTGGTTAATTTAATGCTCAATGTTACTAAAAGAATTCCCGGTAAAATCCCGAAAATAATTTTCAGTTTGCGGTTTTTGATTTTGTGAGGTGTTAAGCCAGTTTGCATGATACTTTTTTTGTTTGTTATTCAGGCACCAACGAAAAACTAAGATCGAAGTTAATTCTTGATTTCTCATTCTCACAGAAAATGTCTGGGTTTCCTCCTAAACTTTTGGAAAGTTGCATGCAGTTTATAACCGAAATTGTTTTCTGGATTGCGACCTATTCGTTTATTCGGAACCTTTTTTCTAAACTTTCCAAAAGTATGAGACCTGCTCTGACTTTTGGAAAGTTTCGCTGAGATCTTGCTAACCGATAAAAGGTAATCAGACTTTCCAAAAGTTTCCGTAAAACCCTTGATTTTCTTTTATTGATTTGCTTGGCTTGCTAACTATTATTAAGCAATTAACCGGTCTTGCCGCTTGCTCACGCTACAGATCTACGCTTAGCGTGAAGACCGGGCGATGTTATCGATAA
>JBIQMB010000014.1:0-16394 GCA_044463745.1 Chitinophagaceae bacterium
TTTGGAATAAATTTGACAGGACCTGAAGGAACTGCAGTAGGTTGGGATGCGTCTTCGCCATCACCTGCAATCAAAGAGTATGATGATACCAAAAACCTTTGGAAACGAGCTTCATCGGCGAACGTTGATTTGTATAATCCAAAAGGATGGATGGTGTTTGTGAGAGGAGACAGGAGTGTGAGCGGGGTAAATGCTGTTGCTAATTCTACAAACCTGCGCTCGAAAGGTTCATTGCGGACAGGCAAGGTGGAGTACAATGTACCCGGGGATAATACGAATACACTCTTTTACTCTATCGGAAATCCGTATGCTTCTGCTATTGATATGAAAAAAATCTTAACCGGATCCACCGAATCCTTTACTGTTTGGGATCCGTATGCACAGGGGGAATTTGGGCTCGGTGCTTATCAAACTTATACAAAAGTGGACGGAGAGTTTATTCGGGTTCCCGTGGAGGAAGGTAAAACCAATAATTATATTTTGAGTGGGCAGGCCTTCTTTATTCAACAATTTCCTCATTCCCGGAAAATAACGATTGATGAGTCATCAAAAGGGGAAACGTCGGATAACACCACCTACTTCAGGGCCATGGGTACAGAATCAGGTTTATTACAAATGCTGAAAACCAATATTTATAATTCAGGCCAACTTGAGGACGGTACTCTCCATATTTTCGGGCGAGATTACAGCAAGGCGGTGGATAAGGATGATGCCAGAAAAATGTTAAATTCGGGTGTTAACCTGTCCATTAAGGTAGATGATTTGTTGCTGGTGGTAGAACGAAAAACGCCCATTGTTAGTTCGGATACGATATTCTTTAATCTGACAGGTACGGTGAATGGTAAATACAGGTTCGCATTTGATGCGCTCAATTTATCAGCACCCGGACTTGATGCGTGGCTTGAAGATTCTTTCACCGGAGAAAAACATTTGGTCAGTCTCGATGGCACCACTCAGGTTGACTTTGATGTTACTTCAGATAAGAATTCAAAAGTTGCCAATCGTTTCAAAATTGTATTCCAGAGACAAAAAGCTTTGCCAGTCACTATTGTTAAACTGACAGCAGTCAAAGACGGCTCACAGGTGGTTATTCGTTGGAATGTGGCTCAGGAGATCAATGTAAAAAAGTATGTAGTGATGGTTTCGAATGATGGCCTTAATTTCAGAGACTTAATGCCGATTGATGCGAAAGACGTTACAGAATATTCCGCCGTCGATAAAAACCCCATTGAAGGGTACAATTATTATCGTGTTCGAAGTGTGGATGTAGATGGACGAGAAACATATTCGGAAATCGCTAAGATATTCATAGGCATGAACGAGCCCTCGCTCAGGGTATTTCCGAACCCTGTTACGGATGGTCATCTCAATTTAAGATTAGAAAATTATCCCGCAGGCAAGTACCAGGTTAGACTGCTAAATACGGGAGGGCAGGTGATGCTGGTTAAAAGCTTTGATCATAACGGCGGAAATTATACGGCAAGAATTCCCTGGGATTATAAAATGGCACACGGTAATTATAATCTTGAAGTGAGGCATCCTGATGGCTCTACGAAGATAATCGTAGTGATGTATTAGTCTTGTGGGATGTGTAAAAAAAGCTTGAGCAATGTTCTGATACAATTGCGATATTTTTTTCAGATTGTGTAACGGACAAAGTTGAGCTGTTTAATAAAAAATAGAAACACAGAAATTATTCTCTGCAGATGTCTTAAAAATATTTCTCTTGTGATAAATCGAGCCAACAGACTCTGATCCTTGGAGTCTGTTTGACTTTACTTTTAGAATAGAAAAATAATCGCGGTTTTGACTAAGATACTTGGTAGGTTATATATAATTTAATTTGGTATTTAAATAAACATTGCTACCTTTGAATTTCTAATACTCCTAGGCTAACTATCTTATTTCCATCCCGTAAAGACCATATTTTTTAAAATTTAAAGAGTGCAAAAATGCGCATTTTATTGGGTTTTTTGTTAGTTGTTTTCGCGGGAATTAACTATTTTTCCTATGGACAGGTAAATGTAGTCATGAATCATAATGATTATAAACGAACCGGCTGGAATGATAAGGAGAAAGTTTTGAACACACAAAATGTAAATGTCAATGAAT
This sequence comes from Chitinophagaceae bacterium, assembly GCA_044463745.1. Taxonomy (GTDB): domain Bacteria; phylum Bacteroidota; class Bacteroidia; order Chitinophagales; family Chitinophagaceae; genus Ginsengibacter. The sequence continues at coordinate 2,113 of JBIQMB010000014.1, forward strand.
TTGGCAAGTTGTTCACGCGATCAGTTGACGACCAGATTTTTGCTCAACCTTTGGTTTTAAGCGATTTTCCAATTGCAGGAGGTGTTCATAATATAGTTATCGTAGCCACGGTTAACAATAGCGTGTACGCCTTTGATGCGGATGATAAAGGGAAAACCGCACCATACTGGAAGGTTAATTTAACGTATAACCCTTCCGGATTCCGACCCGTGAAAAACTCTGATATGACAGGGGCATGCAATTTCCTACCTCAAGGATATTCAGATTATACCGGAAATATTGGCATTGTAGGAACTCCCGCAATCGACACCTTGACCAATACTTTATATGTTCTCGCCAGAAGTAAATCTAAAGTTAGTGAGTATTATGTTCAATATTTACACGCTATTGATATAACGACAGGATTAGAAAAAACAGGTAGTCCCCTGTTAATTGAGGCTACATATCCTGGCACCGGAAGCGGTAATGTAAATGGGGTTATTTCTTTTGATCCTCAAAAACAAAACCAAAGGGCGGCTCTTTTGCTTCATCAAGGAACCGTTTATATTTGTTGGGCATCTCATTGCGGTTGGGGGCCTTACCATGGGTGGATGATAGGATATGATGCAGCCACGTTACAGCAAAAATATGTTTATAACACAACGCCTAATGGCTACGGTGGCGGTATTTGGATGGGTGGACAAGGACCGTCTGTAGATGACGATGGAAATATTCTGATTGCTACAGGGAATGGCGTAACAGGCCAGGATGGCAATCCCAATGATACGATAAACCGTGCAGTCAGTCTCATTAAGCTTACTCCCGAACTTAAGGTAATCGACTTTTTTACTCCTGCCAACTATGAATACCTTAATACTGCCGATAGAGATTATGGTATTAATGGCCCATTGATTATTCCTGGTACACATTTATCATTATCTGGCAGTAAAGATGGTGGTTTATACCTTGTTGATAACAATAATATGGGAGGGACAAGAACAATCCAAAGTGATGTTTTACAGCGAATAAATTTTGGAGAATGGGGAACAGTTAATTCAAAATGTTTATTCGGATCACCGGTCTATTATAAGGATAATACTGGATCAGAATACATATACGGTTGGGCTCAGGGAGCATACTTAAAACAAATACCTTTAGACCGAACCACTATGCGTTTTGATACACTTAACGCAAAAATCGGTACTACTCCTTCAGCTTCAGGTTATATGCCGGGAAGCCTCCTTTCGATTTCATCTGATAAATCAAGTCAGGGAACAGGTATTTTATGGGCATCTAATGTAGTTATCGGTAATGCAAACCATTATGTAGTTCCAGGAATTCTTCAGGCGTTTGACGCCAGCGATGTAACTAAGGAATTATGGAATAGTAATTGGAATAAGGATCGGGATTCTGTAGGCATGTTTGCTAAATTTTGTCCGCCTACCATTGCAAATGGTAAAGTCTATCTCGCTACGTTCTCTAATCAATTAAATGTTTATGGACTTCTGTCTAGTGATACCCTGAGCTGTATTGGTAATGGTACCGGACTTTTAGCTGAATATTTTTCTAATACACCATCCGATGAAGACTTCCCACAAAATGCAACACTAACTAAAGTGGAGCCAACCATAAATTTCGATTGGGGAATGGGCGGTCCCGAAGGGATAAGCATTGATTCCTTTAAGGTGAGATTTACAGGACAGGTTCAGACACTGGATCCGGGTGAGTATAAATTTTACGTTCGTACCGATGATGGAGTTAGGTTATGGGTGAATGGTCAGTTATTAATTGATAAGTGGGAGGACAAATCTGCGAAAGAGGATACAGCTTCGATTACATTAGCAGGGTGCACCCAATATGATATAAAGATGGAATACTACGAGAATGGTTATTCTGCAGTATGTGAATTGAGATGGAGTGGACCCGGCATTCCAAGACAGCTTATACCAATGAATCAGTTATACCCGGCTGACCCTCCCGAAATCGATACGGTTCATTGCGTTAGCGATGGAACAGGGCTTTTGGCGGAATACTTTTCAAATACACCGTGGAAAGAAGGTTTTCCTGTAGTTGCAACCCTGACGAAGGTGGAGCCTACTGTTAACTTCAACTGGGGTATGGGTGGCCCTGAAGGGATAAGTGTTGATTCGTTTAAAGTGAGATTTACCGGACAGGTGCAGACATTGGATTCAGGATTGTATAAATTTTATGTTCGTACTGATGATGGAGTCAGATTATGGATAGATGATCAATTGGTAATTGATAGATGGGTTGATAAATCTGCCTCAGAAGATACGGCAACCATTACCTTATCGGGATGCACCAAATATAATATCAAGTTGGAATATTACGAAAATGGATATTCTGCTGTATGTGAATTAAGGTGGAGTGGGCCCGGAATTAAAAAACAATTTATACCCATGAGCCAGTTGTATCCGGCCGAGCCTCCGGCGATCGATACAGTTCATTGCGTTAGCGATGGAACAGGACTTTTAGCTGAATATTTCTCAAATACGCTCTGGAAAGAAGGTTTTCCTGTAGTTGCAACCCAGACGAAAGTTGAGCCTACTGTTAACTTTAACTGGGGCATGGGTGGCCCCGAAGGGATAAGCGTTGATTCATTTAAAGTGAGATTCACCGGACAGATACAATCCATGGATTCTGGCGAATATAAATTCTTTGTTCGTACTGATGATGGAGTCAGATTGTGGGTAAATAACCAATTATTGATTGACAGATGGGTTAATAAATCAGCTTCGGAAGACTCTGCCGCAATCATATTACAAGGTTGTACCAGGTATAATATAAAGATGGAATACTACGAAAATGGATATTCTGCTGTGTGTGAACTAAGATGGAGTGGTCCGGGATTTTCAAAGCAATTTATACCTATGAGCCAGTTGTATCCGGCCGATCCTCCACAAATTGATACTGTATCATGTGTAAGAGAAGGTACCGGACTACTGGCCGAGTACTTCTCGAGCACATCTTGGAAAGAAGGCTTTCCTTCAACAGCAACCCTAACTAAGGTTGAACCCACTGTTAACTTTAACTGGGGCATGGGTGGCCCAGAAGGGATAAGCGTTGATTCATTTAAAGTGCGATTCACCGGACAGGTACAAACCATGGATTCCGGGGAATATAAATTCTTTGCCCGTACCGATGATGGAGTAAGGTTGTGGGTAGACGACCAATTATTGATTGACAGATGGGTAGATAAATCCGCCTCTGAAGATTCGGCGACGATCACATTGGATGGCTGTACCAAGTATAATATAAAGATGGAATACTATGAGAACGGTTACTCTGCTGTATGTGAATTAAGGTGGAGTGGCCCGGGCTTCACAAAACAGTTTATTCCTTCAAAACAATTATATAATAGTGATATGGGGATGCAAAATGCTATGGGCAATAACGCAAGTTTGGACTCAATGAAATTGTTACAAATGACAGGTTCAAATAAAATTAACGGTGAATCACTTAGAGATGCGATGGAGGGAGGGTTCTTTACAATCTTTCCAAATCCAAATGGAATTGGAAAGATTAATTTAAGACTAAAATCCGATTTAAAACAAGGAGGTAAAATTTTAATATATAACTCGCTCGGCCAACAAGTGATGTCTCATTCATTATCGGTTATTAGTGCAGGTAGCAATCAGTATTCAGTACCAATCAATCTTTCAAAAGGAGTATACGTGATTAAATTAATAACTAAAGATGCGGTTCATTCATCCACGTTGGTAGTGTTATAGTGGATACATCATCTATTGGTTTTAAATTAAGAGTAAGCCACTCGGAGTTCGATTTTTTTTTGAATGCCAAGTGGCTTATTCATTGATTATCGTACTTAAAAAATTGGCTCCAAAAAATTTGTTACTTCGTTCTATATCCTGTATTACGTTGTGGCAGGAAAAAAATTTGGATTTTTAATAAATATTTTATGAGAACTCTCTACGATCAGATAATAAGATCGTGTAGTTATTTTTCATAATCTCGATATTGCAAATATGTTTTTTTTAAATATTTTCTTGGTGCTGCATAAGAGATTTGAAACCGGATAAAACTGTCAATGTTGTTACAGTTTAAAATTTGCAAAATGGGCTATGGATACAAATTATATCATTTATTCATTATCGAAATGTAATCGTTAATTCTTATTCGCAAATCTTGAACGCCTCAAGCTAATCAAGCCATAACCTAAACCGCCGACCAATAAAAAAAGCAGACCATCATCTATTGGACAGGAAGGATCAAGTGGGTCACAATTCGGATCTGAGGGGTCGCCTGAACCGGATAAAATTACACTCGATGATTGATCATCGAAGTCATATGGGTCATTTAAGCTATTGTAATTCCCTGAAGAGTGAGGACTCCGAGATGAACTGTTTCCCGAATAATTATACTCGGGTCGGTTGGGGTTTGAATAGCTATTGCCGGAATATTGGTATTGTGCCATTACTTCTCCCGACTGAACGAGAAATAAGATTACCATAGAAAGACCAATATTTCTGATGCAACTTTTCATAACGCTACGGAATTGCAAGCTAAGTTAGAAAAAGTTAGGTATTATTCGTAATCTCTACACTTTAATTTATATGAAATTAGCATATCCTCTTATTGTTTTACGATGCGTTCACTAACGGTATGGTTATCATCATACACCAGTCTGACAGTATATAGGCCCCGCGCCCAATTGCTGGTGTTCACACTAATTTGTTTATCGGCATTTGAGTTGAAATTTCTTTGCCAAATCAATTGACCGGTAGAATTATAGACCTGTATATAACGAAGTGAAGTCGGCTGTTCGAAGTGGCGAACCATGAATTGATTGTCAAATGGTGATGGATAAAACAAATAACCCTGCTTCTTTAATAATTCAGGTACAATAACTCCAAACACTCTAATATTATCAATGTACAGGTTGTTTCCGTTCTTATTGCCTTTGACAGAAAAGAAAACCTGAAAATTACCCTTTCCGACAAGGGGCGTGAGATAAATTCTGTTTGATTTCCAATCATTGACTCCGGCAATAAAAGGCGAGCTTTTTCTGCCTTCGGGATCGGTAATGGTTATCAGGTTTTTTCCGGAGCTTTTAAAAATACTGACTAAATTAGTTCCACAATCGGTCGTGATTTTTACTTCAAGAGTATCCTCAGCTATACCGGAAGCGCCAGGGTAATTTGTACCCATGGCATAGGCATAATCAAATGAAAGGAAGAGGCTATCATACGTGCTGTTTCCTGATATAATTGGTGAAATCAAATTGTCAGTTTTTCCGTTTAGATACTGTCCAAAATTATTCAGAAACACAGATGCATTTCCGTTTGACGAAGACGCTGTCGTTCTTTGCAGGGTAGTCCCGCTTCCGTTTTGCTGAAGCACCCATTGATCAGGCGGGAACGTGCCGGACTCAAAGCTTTCGTGCAAAGGTGTAACCGCTTTTCCCATTACATAAAACCTGAACCTAATCGTGTCATTTTGCGGTTGCTGGTCGTTTGATCCGTTTGGTTTACTGGTGAAAACGGTAAGCAAATAATCACCGGGAGTTAAATTGCCCAACTGGCTAAGACGATGATTACCAAGTGCGTTTGATTGTAATGAGCCTGTCCAGGTTTGTTGAACAACCGACCCCGAGTTGATACGATAGTTAATGGTTACATTCTCCAAAATATCCTTGCCATTATTTCTAAAAGTAAATAAAGGTGAAGGGATTTCACCACAAACATACTTAGGAATGTCTGTCAGAGATATAGCCTCCACTTCGCGATTGAAGATAGAAATAGGGGTAACCTTAACATCATCAATGTACAGGTTGTTTCCCTTAGCATTTACAGCCCTGAATTTTATTAGTAATGGTTTTCCGTTTAGAAAGGGAGTGAGATTGATTTTTTGTAAAACCCATTTTTCAGGATTTGTAGGCAGAGCCTGGAAAGAGGTTGTTTGACTGCTATTAATTGTTTTTAAAAAATCTCCTGTCTTCTTAAATGCCAATTGGTAACTGCGGCCCATATCATTAGATATATATACTTCCAGCCCGTCCCATGTAGCTACATTATTTTTGTTGTAAACGGCATAAGCATATCGGAAAGCCAGTTCTGCAGAATCCGGATTTCCCAAATTCATCGCCGGCATCACAAGCTCATCCAATTGGCCGGCACCGCTGAAGGAACGGAACTGCATGGTAGCTGAGCCTGCTTCAGGAAAACCCGATTCGTTGTTTTTTACCCAGGTTCCATCATTGTTGGGATTCCAAATCTTCCAACCTGCAGGAGGAAATATACTTCCATTAAAGTCTTCTGTATAAGGGGTGTTGATAGTGGAGGAGGTAATCGATACAAAGGATTGTAAGGTATCATTGGCATTAAATTGATCGGTTCCCCCATTCGGATTGGAAGTATAGACGGTAATAATTCGGTTTCCGTCTGCTGAATTAATATTCCCCAGGTTCAATTCAATATCCTGGCCTGGTGCTAAATTAATGGCGAAGGTTTGTTGAAAACTCAGGGTGTTATCTGTTTTTACATTGAGGGTTACCGTATTAATAACAGTTGTTCCATAATTTCTTACCACAGCAGTCAGCGGAGCATTGTTCATTATATGTGTCTTTCTTTCAGGACTTCCATAAGGACTAACCCGTACGACGTAAGCATCCGTAACGCTGCCCGGAGCTGTAGCACCAATGGACCCGGCCAATCCTTGCCGGTAAAGCTGAATACAACCTTCTACTCTTTTCCTCTGTCCGTTTGAAAACATAAAGAGTGCCCGGTCATCAAAATAATTGAGAAAATTCCCATACATTTCTCCCATGGTCCCGGTTTCACAACCATCAGAAAAATTCATGCTTGGATTACCAAATAATGTATTGTTGTCTTGTTTTTCGCGCGGTGTGTCATCTCCTTCGGGACCGGCTCCGGTTGGTAATGGCCATCCCGGTTGAATACGAAAATCTTCGTTGTTACAGTATGACAAGTCGCCGAATGTATGCCATAAATAAAAGTAATGTCCCAATTCGTGAATCAGCGTAACACCTTCGCTATATATAGGAAAATAACTTCTGGTGACATTGCTGGTATAGGGTAATGAAATCAAATTTATAACCACACCTTGAGCCCCCTCGGAGGTAGTAAAGGGAAAGGTGGCTACCCCGAGTAGATCATCATCGTCTCCTGAAAAGGAACCGGCCCAGACATTCAGATACTTATCAGTATCCCATGCATCCAGTCCGCCTTCTGTAGCGGATTTTATTTTAATGCGGTCGGGGGTGGTTGCCACTTTTCGTTCTATTCCGCTTGTCAGATTCCCTGCAGGATCGCGCCGTGCTAAAACAAAACGGATCGGTATCTCACCCTTGCGCGCATATATTTCCGGTGGTATTACATTTCTATATTTTTCTACTTTAATCCCATTGAAAGCTTCGTTCAACATTTCTACCTGATCGTAGATAGAGCGATCTGTGATCCAGGCAAGCTTTGGTGCCTCATCTACCAGATGAAAAACGATCGGGATGATAATCGTATCAGCCAAAGATCCACGTCCTGCCGCGCTTCGATCTAAAAATTTCCGATATTGCTTTTCCCCATTTTTCCTCCATTCTTCTAAAATACCCGGATTTTTTCGAATGGCTTCGTTCATCGCATCCATGGTATTACATCGTTTTACACCAGGTGCAGGCAAAGCCAATGGAGTAATCTGGCTATAAGTTTGCAGGGATAAAAATACAACGGAAAGAAATAAAAGTTTCTTCATCGGGCAGGGCTATTTAACTTAATATGGGTCGCATCCTCACTAAAGATAATAGAGTTGACTGTAGGTTGATTTATACTCAAAAGTAAGTTATAAACGGTATGGACTAGTAAAAATTATTGATTTACTATATTTCCGGTAAGGATACTGATTTTACCAAAAGAAGAAATGTATTAGTTTGTTAATGGGTCAGATTAAAAGCGGTTGATAAACAATGCTTAGTTTAGTGCTCATGAAATTTGTTAGGGCGTATTATGATCTTTATAGGGTCTTTGATCAGTTCGTTCTTTTCATATTTGTTTGGAATAGTTACCGGTTTATAATCGCTTAGCGCCAACCCGGAAATCACCGGCATATTGGTATTACCTCCCTCCTTCAAAGTCGGGATTGGAACCGGCCCATTTTGTATCTCTTGTACAATAGCCAATTCCCTTTTAAACTGGAATGAGTCCGGGTTAGATGTGCCTTTATTATTATGAATACTAACCGTTGCATCTTTTCCGATCACAATAGTTGGCTCTTGATCTTGAGCATACCCACTTACTATGGCACCAAATAGTGTGACCGCTGACAAAACTAAATAGCGCATAAAAATATTTTGCCTAAAGTTAAGAACTTTTTAGCTTTTTGTAGGCATTGATCAGTCCGTTGGTTGATGAATCATGTGAGGTCACTTTGCCGGGAGTTTCCAGCTCCGGTAGTATTTTTTTGGCGAGCACCTTGCCCAACTCTACCCCGAATTGATCAAAACTGTAGATATTCCATATGATTCCCTGTACAAAAATTTTATGTTCGTACATGGCTATTAATTCGCCCAGGGTGAAAGGAGTGATCTTGGTTATCAAAAAAGAGTTGGTTGGCTTGTTTCCTTCAAATTCTTTAAAAGGTATAAGCTGTTCAGGTACACCATCTTCCTTTAATTCCTTTTTCGATTTCCCATTCATCAAGGCTTCAGTTTGAGCAAAGAAGTTGCTCACTAATATGTCGTGATGATTGCCAATCGGATTATGGCTGAATGCAGGTGCTATAAAGTCGCATGGAATTATTTCTGTTCCCTGGTGAATTAATTGATAGAATGCATGCTGACCGTTCGTTCCCGGCTCTCCCCATATAACCGGTCCTGTAGAATAAGTTACACGTTTTCCGTTTCTATCCACGTGCTTTCCGTTGCTTTCCATATTTCCTTGCTGAAAGTAAGCAGGGAAGCGGTGCATATACTGATCGTAAGGAAGGATGGCTTCTGACTGAGCACCGTAAAAGTTGATATACCAAAGGCTAACCAAAGCCATCAAGACAGGAATGTTTTTTTCGAACTTCTTTTCTTTGAAATGTTTATCTACTTCATAAGCTCCCTTTAATAATTCCTCAAAAGACGCGTAACCAATAGTCAATGAAATAGAAAGGCCGATGGAACTCCATAAACTATATCTGCCGCCAACCCAATCCCAAAAGATAAACATATTTTTCTTGTCAATGCCAAACTCTTCCACGCCCTCTTCATTTGTACTTAATGCTACAAAATGTTTGGCTACTGCTTTTTCATCTCTCGCATGTTTTAAAAACCAATCACGGGCTGTATGAGCATTGGTCATGGTTTCCTGTGTGGTAAAGGTCTTGGATGCGATGAGGAAAAGCGTCTCTTCCGGATCCACCTTTTTTAAGGTTTCCACGATGTCGGTTCCATCCACATTACTTACAAAGAATGGCTGAATGTCCTTTTTCCAATAGGGTTTGAGTGCTTCAGTAACCATTTTCGGTCCCAAATCACTACCACCAATACCAATGTTTACAATATATCGAATTTTCTTACCGGTATAACCTTTCCACGTTCCTGAATGGATTTGCCTGCAGAAAGATTCCATATGCTTTAGTCCCTTCCTTACTTCCGGCATTACATCTTTTCCTTCAGAATAAACCGGCTTATCCGAAAAGTTTCGTAAGGCAGTGTGTAATACCGACCTGTGCTCGGTTTGGTTGATAATTTCGCCGGAAAACATGGCTTTTACCGCTTTATGCAATTCGCATTCGTAGGCCAGTTCAAGCAACAGTTCGAGGGTTTTGTCGGTAACAATATTCTTTGAGAAATCGCAGATAATATCCGGCAGAGAAAAACTGTATTTTTTAAAACGGTTTTTATCTTCAGCAAACAAATCTTTCATTTGCACCGACTTCATTTCTTTATAATGCTCAGATAGTTTTTTCCACGCTACTGTTTTGGTGGGATTGATAGTTGGTAACATGTCTTTTTTATTTCTCATTCATCTCAAATGTAATACCGAATTTTAAATATATAAAAAATATATGCTGTTTAGGTCATATTTCATCAATTGTACTAATTGTTTTTTCCACCATTTCCTCATCAATATCAAGATGTAGTACAATACGGATTTGGTTACTTGAAATAGGAATGACATAAATATTATTCTCTTTAAGTTTCTTAACCAGAGAATCAGCGTTCCATTTACCTCCTGTTTCAAAAATGATTATGTTGGTTTCAACGGGCAGTAAATCAATAACAAAATCTTTTTTTTTAAGTGAGCTTGCAATCCTTTTGGCTCGCTCATGGTCGGTGGCCAGGCGCTGCACATTATTCTTTAAAGCGTACAGTCCGGCCGCGGCCAGGTACCCTGACTGTCGCATTCCTCCTCCAAAAACCTTTCTGATTCTTCTGGCTTTTTTTATAAAATCGGCGGTTCCTAAAAGCAGGCTGCCAACCGGAGCCCCGAGCCCCTTGCTTAAGCATATTGAGATGCTATCGAACAGCGATCCGTACTGATGGGTGGTTTGATTTTTAGCGATTAATGCATTAAAAAGCCGGGCACCATCCAGATGTAACCCTATTTTCGAATCTCTACATAGTTCCGAAATTTCTTTCAGATCCTTTAATTCATAGCAACTGCCGCCTCCCCGGTTGGTTGTATTTTCCAGGCTAACGAGAGATGACTTTGGTTTATGGATATCATCCGGATTAATGACCTCTGCAATCTGACCAGCATTGATCTTACCCGAAGAACCGATTATGGTTCTTGTCTGGCATCCTGAATTAAATGCTATCCCGCCTCCTTCATACACATATACATGGCTTTGCTGCTCACATATTACCTCTTCTCCGGGTTGGGTGTGTGCCTTGATAGCAATTTGGTTGGTCATGGTACCGCTCGGACAAAATAACGAAGCCTCCATTCCAAATAAATTAGCGGCATAAGACTGCAGTTCATTGGTTGCCGTATCTTCACCAAAAACATCATCTCCCACCTTGGCACTCATCATAAATTCAAGCATTTCCTTACCGGGCCTGGTCACGGTGTCTGATCTGAAATCTATAATTTTTTCTTTCATTTTTTTAAATATATCAGTTATTAAATTGCAAAGTAAAAACCGTCCCTTTTCCTTCTTCACTCGCCACGTGCAGATTGCCCTGATGCGCACGCATAATCTGCCGGCACAAGCTAAGTCCAATGCCACTTCCATTTTTTCTGGTGGTGAAAAAAGGTATAAATATTTTATCCAATATCTCGGGCGACATACCTTTGCCATTATCTGTAATCCGGATCAGGGTTTTATTTTCTGCTGTTTCTCCTATCAGTACAATACGCTTTTCCTCCTTATCTTTAACAGCCTCCATGGCATTAACCACAAGGTTAATTAAAGATTGTTCTATCAACGAAATATCTGCCGTTAGCTTTAACTCAGGATCTCTCAGCATCACTTCCATCTCAATGTTCTTCTTCCTAAGCGTAGGTTCCATAAGAATGAAGATATTTTCGAACAAATCCCTCACAAAAAAAGTGGACAGGGTAGGAGTGGCCACCTTATTCAGACTACGGTATGTCTCTGCAAACTTTAATAAACTTTCACTTCGTTTTTTGATTGTATCTATGCCCAAATCAATATCGCTGAAAGGAAATTCGTTGTCCTCCTCATATTTGTCTCTGTTTTCTTTCAATCGATTGTGAAGGGTGTCGGCTAGCGAAGAAATAGGAGCTACACTGTTCATGATCTCGTGTGTCATCACACTCAATAGTTTTTTCCACGCTTCACTTTCTGTTTCATCCATCGCACTGCTTATATTATGAAATCCGATTAGAGCATATTTTCGGTTTTCGGTCTGAAATGCGGTGGCAGATAATAAAATTTTAGTGGTTTCGAGCCCCGAATGAACTGAGCTGATTTTACTCTCTCCCGGCTTTAACGAAATCAGATCATGATAAAGTTGAGTGTCTCTTTTTTCAAGGCTTGTCACCGATTTTAAATAAGGAACCTGTAATAATTTTTTGAGCGATTCATTTATCCAGTGCACTTCTCTGGTTTCAATGTCGTACGACAAAATGCCCGTATTTACCATCTCCATTATCTTTTGCAGGTATTGGTATTGGGTTTCTTTTTCTCTGCTTATATTTCTGAATGCATCATTGATTTCATTGAATCCGCTGCGTAATTTCCTTAATTCCAGGGGAGCTTTATTTATATTAAAGCGTCGCGAAAAATCTTTGTATCTGACTGATTCTACAAAGTCATTTAATTCGGAGTAAGCTTTTCGTTGCATTCTAAAAATGTAACTTAATAAAATAAACAGTATAGGGAGGGTTAGAAAAAGCCATTGGTAATGCTTCAGCGAAAGAACATAGGCCGTGGCGGAAAGGGTAAGAAAAATTAATAGAATTCCGATCAGTATTTTAAGGTTTATCCGGGAACTCATTGGCGATATTTTGGTCAGATGTTATATTTATTCAATCGGCGGTAAAGTGCTGTTCTTGTCAGTCCGAGTTCGCGGGCAGCCTTGCTGATATTTCCGTTATGCTTCTCTATGACGGTCAGGATCGTGTTTTTTTCAATGGATTCCAGATTCATGTCAGTCGGTGTTTCTCTTTCATTTTCATGGGTTTTTTCCAGAGGCGAAAAAATAAGATCGTCGGCAGTAATTATCTCGGTATCGCTCATGATGACTGCCCGCTCCATGGCATATTGCAACTCCCTTACATTGCCGGGAAAATGATAACTGTTTAGCTTTTGCCTGGCTTTTTGATCCAGTTCAGGCACTTCCTTCAGGTATTTTTTAGCATATAATTTCAGAAATTTATTTGCAAGCAGCAGTATGTCGCCACCTCTTTTTCGCAAAGGCGGCATTACGATATCCACAGTGTTAATCCGGTAAATAAGATCTTTTCTGAACCGGCTTTCATCGGCCAGTTCTGATAAGGGCAGATTGGTAGCGCAAATTAATCTTATATCTATCGGAATAGGGATGTTGCTGCCAAGGCGGATGACCTGTCTGTTTTGTAGTACACTCAATAACTTAGCCTGTTGTTGAAGTGTAATGTTTCCGATTTCATCCAGAAAAAGGGTACCGCCATTTGCAGCTTCAAATCTTCCCTCACGGTCGTCGTTGGCTCCGGTGAACGCCCCTTTTTTATGTCCGAATAATTCGCTTTCAAATAATGATTCTGTCAGTGCACCAACATCCACTTTAATGAAAGGCTTTTTGTTTCTCAACGACTGAAGATGTATCTCCTTTGCCACAAGATCCTTTCCCGTTCCATTTTCGCCCAGTATCAGAATGTTGGCATCGGTTGGAGCAATTTTTTTTATTTTATAAAAGATGTCGTTCATCACATCAGACTCTCCCACTATTTCCTCCGATCCCGATTTTACATTGGCCTGGCGGATTTTACTTCCAGACGCACTGTGCTCTTTCAAGGATTCTTTCAGAGATTCGATCAAACGCTCATTGTGCCAAGGCTTTACTATAAAGTCGTCAGCTCCTTCTTTGAGCGCCCGAACGGCCAGATCAATATCGCCATAAGCTGTTATCATGATGATTTTAGCTTGTGATCCAAATTCGCGGATCCGCTTTAGCCAATACATGCCCTCATTGCCGGTATGAATTGAACTTTTGTAATTCATATCCAGTAAAATCACATCAAAAGATTGCCGACTCAAATGAGTACGAATGTTTTCGGGGTTTTTATCGGTAGTTACTGATTTGGTTTCCGGCTTTAGTAACAGATTCACTGCTGTAAGAATATCCTCATCATCATCAATAACTAAAACATTTGCATTTTTAAGTACCATTTGGTTAAAGGTTATTTCGAAAAATTGATAAATGTAAATGTACAAATCTTAAGGCAAGAATTATTTTTTTTGAATGGTAAATCAAAGTGAATACACCTGCATCATTTTCGTACACTTTTTTTTCATAAACGGACACCAGCCTTACCGGTTGATACGATACACATCTCATAATCAGTAAGTTATACAGTGGCACGACATTGTTACACTAATTGGCATGAAGCGGTTTATCCGCAACTGTAACAAAAATTAAAAGTAAACGTACTATTCACAATTAAAAATTAAAACATGAAACTTTATTCAACAACCTTGCTTCCTGCCATCGACAGAGCAACATTAAAAAGTCTCACTACCATCACCAAAGAAACGCTTGACATTCCTTCTGCAAAGGATAAGAAATTAACCACTGCCGAACTCTGGTACATACAGAAACGGATAAGAGAATTTTTGACAAGACGTTATTTATAATGATCCGGTATTTGTAAGGAAAC